>JANXEG010000032.1 GCA_025058425.1 Nitrososphaerales archaeon | reverse complement strand
ATCTGTCAAATCTACCTCAACCTTTTGAAAATTTAACTGTACGTTTTTGAAGATTATATCACAGATCCTCTTCAACTCCATGTAGGCATTCTCAGCTCTCTCATCACTAAAGCTTGGTGTAAAGGTTATGATGGAGCCATTGGGCTTTAGGTTATATGAAGCAACAGCCCTTATCAAAGGTCCAGGCTCAAATCCCAGTGTCAACACCACGGCATCGAATGGTTGAGACATCTTTACTCCCTACTTACCTATTTATATTATTTGGCACTTATATTTACACTCTATATCAAAGATGGAATCGATCTAGTAGTTGAATAGAGATGTAAATCTTCGATAAAATATAAGAAGAAAGAAGAGAGTAAAAGGGAAAAAGGAAAAAAGAAAAAAGAAGAAGTATGTATAAATAGCGTATAGGAGTATAATTAGAGTGTAAAAATTGTCGACCATATCTTCCTTCATCTTTAGGCTACTCGTTGAGCAGCCCGTTACATTCCAAAGCTTCTCCGGTTTTGCTGCCTGTGGTATATTTTACAATCTGGTCAGATCTATCGATGAAAGCTTCGCTGAAAGCTTGCACTCATCGAAGAAGTTGGCACCTTGGTCATCGACACCATTCCTTATAGAATTCCCACCTCCCTCTAAGATCGTCTATCGCACACTCCCAGCACCCTCACTCGTCAATGTTTCCTTTTCGATCGTCGATGAAAAACTCTCTGAAATCTTTAAAGAGGCGATTCTCAAGCCCGAATTGTACGTAGATTTGATCGATGTGAAGACGAAGGTCGTGGGTGTATCTGTCAATACCTACAGATTCTCCGATCTACTGTTAAATGCTGAACCATTGCCCGAAAGGTTCGCTGTAAAGTTTCTAACGCCCACGAGCTTTAGGCGCTCCATCTACGATTGCTGCCCAGACTGTCCACACTATATCAACTATACACATATGGTTAGGGAAGGGCAGAGGATGGGTGGGCCTTGTGAATATGCTGTTCGGTGCAGAGGTGTAAATGTACCATTACCGATACCATCGTTGATGTTCAGGAACCTCGTCAGATTATGGTCGGCATTCTCTGATGCACATCTCGACACATCGAAAGTGCTGAGATGGGTCGAAAACGCTATAGTGATCGCGGGATATCCGAAGCCGGGGATAAGGACCGTTCGTGTCTATGAGCACCCCACAACGAGCAAGTGGATAACGGGATTTATGGGCCTGGTAAGATTCGCGATAAGAGAGGAGATGTATAGAGAGAAGTATGCAAAGGTTGCAGCAGCCCTATTGAAGATGGCTGAAATAACAAATACGGGAGTAAGGAGGACGGCGGGCTTGGGTATGATAAAGTATGTTACACCTAAGAAAGCTGAGAGTTAAAAGATACTACCTTAAAGCTATGAGCCTAGGATGGTAAAGCCATATTAGAATTTCCAATGAAAATTTCTACGAGATGTTCGATCTATATTTATTTAAGCCGATTAAGATATGTACCTTCCATAATCGCTCAATGCCGACATCACCCTCGCAACCCTTGCCGGTGATGAATATGATGGAATCTTACCCTCCTTCAATATCCTTAAACCCTCGATTATACTCACACCACCCATCCAGAAGGCCAGTATCGGCTTTTTGGACTTCTTAGATATTTCCACAACAGCCCTAGCCGGTCCATCCGATGTTACTATACCTTGTGAAACATATATGCAGATTATCCCATCTATAGATTCTTCATTCGATATAACCTCTAATACCTTCGAATAATAATCATAATCTGCACTTCCAGTCATATCTACGGGGTTATTACAGGAGGCGATACGTGGTAAGTATGTGTAAAGCTTCTCCTTTAACTCTTTTGAAAATGCTGGGATATTCAAACCAAATTTGGAGCACCAATCGGCAACCATCACACCGAGCCCACCAGCGTTACTCACTATCGCTACATTCCTACCTTTCATCACCAGTTGATATGAAAATGCTACTACTATATCGAGCAACTCCTCTACATCATCTACACGGATTATACGTGCCTGCTTAAAAGCACCCCTGATCACCTCATCAGAGCCCGCCATAGAGCCTGTGTGTGACATGGCAGCCCTTGAGCCAGCTTCACTCACACCAGACTTTATCGCTACAACTGGCTTCTTCTTCGTAACGAGCCTCGCAACCTCGATCAACTTTCTACCCTCTTTTACTTCCTCAATATACATAGCTATAACATTGGTCTGTTGGTCCTTCATCAAGTAAGCGAGTATGTCAGCTTCATCCACATCACATTTATTGCCAAGATTGATAAATTTGGAGAATCCGACTTCTTGTTGTGATGCATAATCCAATACACCACAGCACATCGCACCACTTTGAGAGATGAATGAAATCGATCCCTTTAGAGCCCTCGTAAAAGTAAATGTGAGATCTAAATTGATTTCTGTATTGATGATTCCAAAGCAATTTGGTCCAATGATTCTAACATTATTCTCTCTACCGACTTTAACCAACTCATCCTGTAAATTTTTATTCCCCACCTCGGCAAATCCCGCCGATACTACAATTGCTCCTTTAGCGCCCTTTCTTGCAGCTTCATCTATAACCTCGATCACTCTTTCCGCTGGCACGATCACTTCGACCAGATCGATCTTTTCATCTATATCTTTGATACTTGGATATGATTTTCTACCGAATATTGTATCGCGATTTGGATTTATGAGATATATTCTCCCATGATAACCACTAGTAAGTGCATTTCGTGTAACCGCCTCACCTACCTTACCTCTCACATCTGTAGCTCCTACGATCGCTACAGACTTCGGCTCAATAATGTACTTCATCTGTGAATAAGTCTCCTCGATCCATTCATCATCGAAAGTCTCTCTTCTCAATCCACCACTATATTAAAGAGTAAGAGTTTTAAGTATTAATTTGTTTGGGGTTAATGGTATGCTCTTCATAACGTTTGCAAATATAGAATCGAAGAGGGAGAAGGAAGCGTATCTAGCTGTAGCTGAGAAGATACCAAAGTTAAGTGGGGTAAAAGGTGTATACTTAACATTTGGAGCGAGGGATGTGGTCGTTTTACATGAAGGGCCAGACCTTAAGAGTGGTGTTCAAATGGCCGTGAAGTTGCGGAATATTCCCGGAATCACGAATACAGAAACGATCGTATGTATGGATATCGAAGAAGTCTTCGCACCATAACGAATATACATCATTCTTCATTGGAGGTCTCTGATCGAGTACTAATCGATGATTAAAGATAACATCATAATATACTTCGCAAAAAAGCGATATTATTAATTACTATTTTTTCGATCATTCGTTACTCAAAGATCTCTGTACCCTTTTTGCTAGAACTTCCATCAACTTCTCTTCCTCTAATGCGTGCCTTTCCTCCTGTGTGAGATCCTTTGGAAGCCACTCTGAGTGTTTATTCGCATAATATGCCCTTATAGCCCTTCTAAGCGCTCCAACAGCGAGTATACCACAATGGTATTTGACCGATGGTAAACCACCGAGTTCATCCGATATATCTCTCCAAGAGATTCTCCACGCATCTTTTAAACCCTTCCCCTTAACCATCTCAGTCAATATGCTCGCTGCAGCTATATTCGCTGCACAACCATAACTCTCAAATTTGGCATCGATGATCTTCTCATTCAATTCATCAACCTTTAAGTATATTGCGATCATATCTCCACACGCCAGGCTGCCAGCCAATGCTGAAGCGTTAGCATCCTCTATCTTACCGAGATTCTTCGGATTCCTAAATAATTCGAGGACTTTCTTTCCATACGTTAAAGGAACTCTACTCGACAATTTATCTCATCCCTTACCCCTCTGAAGGTTTAATCGGGCTCATAAACCTAATTCTCTTCACAACCTTCGGTAAAATCTCTAAAACGTAATCTATATCGGATACTGTATGAAATGGTGTGACCTTCATTAACAAACTCCCATGGGCCTCCTCATACCTTCTCCCAATCGCCAATAGTACATGGCTGGGCTCTAACACACGACTGGTACAGGCACTCCCACTGGAAACATAGATGCCATTCAAGCTCAATTCAACGGTTAAGGCCTCTCCTTCACAATAAAGAAAGCTGATATTCACGTTATCTGGAGCTCGCTTATCACCGAATGGCCCATTCAATAGTGTATGGTTAACCCTTTCGAGGATATTATTTATCAAACGATCTCTGAGCTCCATCATCTTCAACACATTCTCTCTAAGATTTTTATGCATAAATTCGACCGCTCTAGAGAAACCTACTATTCCCGGTACATTCTCAACACCCGGCCAAAGCTTTTGTGTGCTAAGTTGGCCATGAATTATCGATTCGAGCTTTATTCCCTCTCTAACGTACAATGCACCTACACCTTTAGGCCCATAAACCTTGTGGCTACTGAAGGATGCCAAATCGATACCAAGCTTCTTCATATCTAAAGGGATTCTTCCGAGGGCATCACAGGCATCCGTATGAATCAAAATATCCTTATCTTTACCTTTGACGATATCTGCTATAGCCTTAATATCCTGTATAGTGCCTATTTCATGATTTACCGCTGCCACACTCACCATAAACGTCTCTTTATCGATATGCTTCGATAAAAACTCTAAATCGATAAAGCCCTCTTTATCGACTGGTATCTTCATAACCTTAAACCCATACCTTTCAAGCCTTTCAGCTGAGAATATTACACTTAAATGCTCTATACTTGAGATAAGGATTTTTCTCCTCATCGAATTTATGGCTGAGCCCATTATAGCCAAATTATTCGCTTCAGTACCACTGTGAGTGTAGACGATCTCCTCTGGATTACAATTGAGTATTGAAGCGATACTTTCGGTCGCTTTGTATAGTGATTGATAACTGATCCAACCCATCAGGTGGGTTATAGAAGGGTGCCCCTTACCATCCCATTTATAAGCATCTTCGATAGCCTTTAAGACTTCGGGAATTATTAGGCCAGAGTTCTCATTATCCAAATAAACCTCTCTCTTCGGTATACCATGTGACTCAATAAGCTCATTTATAGACTTTGATAGATCACTATAACTCAATGTTATACCTCCACGTATATGTGATATACTTCATCGATCTTCTCAACCTTTAGAACTTTGTGGCCTACACTCGAAGCCCACTCTTTAATATCGTTAGGAGCGGCGGGATCTGTAGCCAAGAGCATGATTACTTGACCTGGATTGAGCCTTTCCATCGCTTTAACGAGTGATAAAAGCGGGCCTGGACAAGATTTATATCGAGAATCGACGATTAGATCGATCTTCAAGATCACACCACTATATGAAAAGATTGATATCTGAATCTTTCGCTCTACTTAAAAAGGTAGGTGCTCCGACGATATCATCCACATATTCTATCAGATCCTCGGCCTTTATTTTAAGAAGGTCCATCGTCGTGGAGCAGGCGTAAACCTTTAACCTCCCTGTCTTCTTGCCTTGAATCAATACATCACGCCAACTCGGCATAGCTCCAGAGCTGACTGCCTTCTTCAACTCATTCTCGTAACACTTATAATCTGAGCTAACTTCACTCGGCTCGTAATCTTTCTTTAAAGCTAAGAGACCCCAGAAGGTAAAGAATATTTCTGAATCCCAACCCATGACAGCTGCTGAAGTCGCTAACGTTACGGCTGGGAATAACTTATCCAACCTTTCTGAGGAAATTATAATGGAGATTTTTGGCATTACCCATCAAATATTTTTATAACGGCGTTATATAAAAACTTTAAGGTTTATTAAGGTTTAATAGATTGAATGTATTTAAGTTAACGTTAATGGAGAGAAAGAAGAAGGTTCTGGAGATAATCGAAGGAGCAATTAAAGAAGGACGTAGTATACTTTTGGAGCATGAGGGGAAGTTAGTATGTATGGAGCATGGAATACCAACACCCAGGTTCTTCTTCGCTAAGGATTTGAATGAAGTATTAAATTATGGAGCGGTGTTAAACTATCCACTAGTAATAAAAGTGGTCTCGCCAGATATCATTCATAAATCTGATGTGGGAGGGGTAGAGTTAAATCTAAAGGATGAGGATGAGCTCCATTCAGCCTATCAAAGGATATTAAAGAATGTTAGAGAGCGAGTACCGAATGCTAGAATCTTAGGCGTATTGGTGGAAGAGATGGTCCCAAGTGGTATAGAGGTAGTTGTAGGTATGTTAAGAGACCGTTCATTTGGACCCACTATCATGTTCGGCCTAGGTGGCATATTCATTGAAGTATTAAAAGATGTTTCATTCAGAGTCGCTCCATTAAGTAGTATCGATGCTGAGGAGATGATAAATGAAATTAAAGGGCGTAGAGTACTCGATAGCTTTAGAGGTAGTCCTCCCGTAGATATCGATGCACTAAAGAATGTGATTCTTACATTATCTGAACTCTCCATTACGTATCCAGAGTTTTTACAGATCGATCTGAATCCGATCATCGTTCGTGGTAAAGATTTAAAGGTTGTAGATACGCGTATAATTCTCTGTGGTCATAAAGTCTGTTAAAGAATATTCTTTTTTTATTTTGCTCATAAGATCCTTGATGCTAAGGACTGAAGTAATGATTATGGATTGGAATGAAACGATTTGATGATCGATCGAAATTCTAACCTTCGACAGGACCTATTACTTCCTCTCCAACCATCTTATTTATTTCAGCGACGTATTCATCGACCTGCTTCTGAATTTCTTCGATCATATCTTCCGTCAGATGTGCGAAGCGGCCTTGAATCTTAAGGTATTCCTCTACCCTCTTCCTCTTCGGAACTCTTACATTCACCGTCATCTTACCTTTATAAATTTCATAGAGGACCCACATACCCGTCTGCACAGCTAACTTACCAACCTCTATCGTGAGGCTCGGGTCGTACCTCCATCCAGTCGGGCAGGGTGAGAGGACATGAATATATGCGGGCCCTTCTACATCTATAGCTGTCTTCACCTTATTGAATAGATCTCTCCAGTATGGTGAAATGGCGGCTGAGGCTACGTAAGGTATTCTGTGGGCCGCCGCTATTCCGAGCATATCCTTCTTCTGCTGCATCTTGCCCTTCAATACCTTCCCCACTGGAGAAGTTGTAGCCCACGCTCCGAATGGTGTAGACCCACTCCTCTGTATACCAGTATTCATGTAAGCTTCATTATCTTGGCATATATAGACTACATCGTGCCCTCTTTCGAGCATCCCACTCAACGATTGAAATCCTATATCTGTTGTACCACCATCTCCCGCAATTACTATCACATGAATCTTTCTATCTTGTGGAATTACACCCTTCTTCTTCAGAGATTTTAAAGCAGCTTCTATTCCAGAAGCTACAGCACCAGCATTTTCAAAGGCGATGTGGACCCAAGGGACCCTCCAAGCGGTATCTGGAAATATGGATGTGGAAACCTCCAGGCAGCCTGTAGGTGTCACGATGATACAATCCTTTCCAGCCACCTTCGTTACCCAGCGTACAAGGGTACCTTCAGGGCAGCCTTGGCATAACCCATGGCCCGGTGCAAGGTACTCCTCCTTTGGAATATCTCTTACAGTCTTATAGAATGTGTACATTCATTTACCACCTCACACCATAATATTCACAGCTTCTTACCGATCTTTTCTCTCGATAAGCCTCCAAAGATCTTCTAAACATACTCTTTATATCGTTTACTGTAACGTCTCTCCCACCAATACCTGCTATGAAGTTTGTGAACATCGGCCTCTCCCTCTCATTCATAAAGACACCAAGTATTTCGAATAGGAGCGGTCCAGCAACACTCCCAAAGCTGATCGATCTATCTATAACGGTGACTAACTCGAACTTCGATAGTATATCCCTCCATTCATCACTTGGGCACGGTCTGAATAATCGAGGTCTAAATAGACCCACTTTCAAACCTTCTTGGCGGAGTTCATCTATAGCTACTCTAGCCGTACTCGCCACGGCACCCATTGTAGCTAAGACGTATTCGGCATCGTCCATTCTATAACATTCGTAGAGCCCATAACTTCTACCGAAATACTCGCCAAATTCTTTATCAACGATCTTCAATGCATTCGGCACTTTACTAAGAGCATCTATGAGTTGATATTTGAACTCATATTCGTAGTTTGGTAAACAGAAGACACCAAGGGTTACGGGCTCATCAGGGTTCAATACTCGCTTTACATTCTTCGGTGCGAAGGCAAGAACATCTTTATCACTATGTACAATTACGGGCTCATAAGTATGGCTCAATACATAACCATCGTAACAGACCATTACAGGTATCAGGATTTCATCGAGCTCAGCTAATTTATAACCTTGAATCACCGAATCGTAACCTTCTTGGGCCGATGATACGTAGATCTGTACCCAGCCACAGTCCCTCGATGACATAGAATCTTGATAATCTGTATGAATGTTTATAGGTGTAGATAGAGTCCTACACGATACACACATCACAATGGGGAGTCTACAGCCCGATGCGATGAATAGACATTCATGCATTAAAGCCAAGCCTTGTGAACATGTTGCTGTAAATGCTCGTGCCCCCGCTGCAGAAGCACCTATACATGCGCTAAGGGCAGAGTGTTCAGATTCGACCGGAATATACTCTGCGTTGAGCTCACCATCAGCTATAAATTGAGCGATTCGCTCCACGATATCGCTCTGAGGTGTGATGGGGTATGCTGCTACCACGTCCACATCACAAGATTTCGCAGCGTAAGCTACTGCATAATTTGTGGGTAAAGGTAGCCTTTCAGTCTTCATTCATATCACCTCCTCCACCATCGTAATGACCTTTACTGGACACTCCTTTGCACATATTCCACACCCTTTGCAATGGTCATAATCTACATAAGAGGATTCTGGGAATATCGTACCATCGGGGCAGTAGATGTAGCAGAGCATACACTTGGTGCACTTCTCCCAATTCACAACAGGTCGGAAATCTCTCCACGTACCAGTTTTAATTCTTACAGTACTCCCCGGAGAAGTAGTTTTACAACCTATCGGTATCTCTCTCCAGGATTTTAACCCAGACATCACACCACCTCACTTTAATACTTTGGTCTCTTCATAGGCCCTCAAAACTGCTTTAACATTCCTCTCACCGATACCTCCTTTAAACCTTTCGCGCACCACATCTACGATCGTATCGAGCTTTACCAATTCTGTAGCCCTCACTACACTCCCCAATATCGCCGTATTTACGATCGGGGCTGATAATTCATCGATGGAGATCTTCGTCGCATTTACCGTTGCCACAAATCCATCTATATTCATCATCTTCTTAATCTCTTCTGGCTGCTTCGTCGTATTTATAATGATCCCTCCACCATTCTTCAATCCATCGGTAACATTTACGGTCGATGTGAGTGCTGGAGTGAGGATCACAACGATATCGGGATTGTATATATTGCACCTTACATAGATCGGTTTATCATCGATCCTCGTAAACGCTACTACAGGCGCTCCTCTCCGCTCGGGGCCGAACTCTGCGAATGCCTGTGCATATCTATTCTCGTTGATCACCGCTCTGGCGAGTAGCACAGCTGCCGTTACTACCCCTTGACCCCCTCTACCATGCCATCTGATTTCTATCATCCATTATCCCAATAGCCTCTTCACCACCCACCTATAAATAAATTATACTTAATTATGATGAAAGGTTAAAGGATATTGTGTGAGAAATCGATCCCGATCTAAAAATATCACAATCATACCATCCATACGATTATACCTAGATGCTATACGATAATACTATACGATGTTATGCATCGCTTTCAAATCCCTCTCAAATATCTTCAATTCACTCGGAATTTCGATGTGAATCTGGCTCCTTAACGATAATCCCCTCTCTTTCTTCATATTCCAAACCTTCGAATTGAAATCGATCAATACTTTTGTAAGTGAAGTCAATTTCGTATCCCATTCTGCCTTGGGGAACGTCTGTTTATGTATACTTTCACTACTGTAGAGACTCTGCCAGATGCACTCTGTGATGAATGGAATTATGGGTGCTGAAAGTAAGAGTATCGTTCTTAGACAGGTGTGTAATGTATACCAGGCAGCGCTCTGTTCCTCACCAGAGAATCCCAATCCATAGGCTCTAGGTTTGACCATCTCTATATAATGTGCTGCGAATAGATTCCAAGAGAACTCTCTGATCTTGTTAGATGGTATATAAAAGTCAAAATCCCTGTAGCCCTCAAGGCATTCATCTATCAACTTGGAGAGTTCGCCGAGGATCCATCTATCTGAAGGTGTCAGATTCGCTTCGGTCGGTTGAGGGAAGCTTGAGATGAACCTTGAGATATTCCAGAGTTTTGTGAGGAAGTTTTTAACGGTCGCGATCTTCTTCTCTGAACATCGAAAATCGGAGCCCAACCGCGCTTCTGAAGCTGCCCAGAATCTGAATGTGTCTGCACCGTACTTCTTTAAGATCGGAATGGGGTCTATTACATTCCCTTTACTCTTACTCATCCTCTCCCCTTTCTCATCAACCCCATAGCCCATGATCCACACGTGCTTGAAGGGTGCTTTATTCGTAAGTTGATAGCATCTTAAGATTGTATAATGTAACCAGGTCCTAATGATATCTTTAGCCTGAGGCCTCAAGGTTGTAGGATATAGAATATTGAAGAGCCTTTCATCCTTCAAGTATTTTGATATGTAGAGTGGCGATATACTCGAATCTACCCATGTATCTAAAGTTCTAGAATCGCCAACGAATTCTTCACTATCGCACCTTCTACACCTTTTGAATGGAGGTTTATCCTTCCAAGGTCTGTAGTACGGCCCGGGCTCGGGTACATGAGGTTCGCCACACTTCTTACAATACCATACGGGGATCTCTGTAGCATAGTACCTTCTCCTTGAGATTGCCCAGTCGATCTTTATCGAATCGAGCCAATCGAGTAATATCTGCCTATGTACTTCCGGATGAAAGATCATACCTTTCGCTAAATTCTTAAGTGTCGGTACCAAATCGATCTGTTTCAAATAGTATTCTTTCATAGGTATGATTTCGATGGGTGTGCCGCTCCTTTCACAGACTGGTGTGCGATGCTTTATCTCCTCCACCTTCGTGATCAGCCCTTTACGATTTAATTCATCGATGATCTTTTTACGTGCTTCAACTACCTTCAATCCCGCGATGATACCACCAACATCTGTAATCTTACCATCTTCATCGATCGCTATAATCTCCTTCAACCCCAATTCTCTAAATAGGAGTACATCGGTATAATCCCCATAACTACAGATCATCGCAGCACCGCTACCAAATTCTGGCTTCGCACTGGGATGCGGTCTAATCTCTACATCTCTATTGTAGAGGGGTATCGTCGCATGTAAATTATGTAGATGCTTATACCTTTGATCTTCCGGATGTACGATGATCAATTGGCAAGAGCATAAGAGCTCTGGCCTTGTGGTAGCTACGATCAGATCTTCACCGGTCTCTTTCACCTTAAACTTTATGTAAACGAGTTGGCTCGGAAGCTCTACGTAGACCACCTCAGCATCCGCTATCGTAGTCCCACAGTCTGAACAGTAGTTGTTCGGCCGAGTAGCTTCATAGATCAAACCCCTCTTCCACAATTCGATGAAGGTTGCTTGGGTCAACCTTCTGTAATCTTCAGAATCTGTACGGTAATAATTCGCAAAATCTCCACTGAGCCCCATCATCTTCATAATCTCAATCATCTCCGCCTCTAACTCATCCAGAGCATTTTTACAAAGTTCGATAAATTCTTCCCTAGCCAAATTGCGAATATTGACTTTGTACTTTCTCTCTGTGTATAGCTCCACAGGTAGGCCATTTCGATCGATGCCTATTGGGAAGTAGACTTCATAATTCATCATCCTCGCCGTTCTGGCGATCATATCGATCTGTGAATAATGGGCTGCAGCACCGATATGCCAAGGCCTTCCCGATGGGTATGGTGGTGGTGTATCTATAGAGAAGATCTCACGTTCTGTATCGATGTTGAATTTGTATATGCCCTCTTCTTCCCACTCAGCAAAGATCCTTCGCTCCAATTCGGGATTCCAAGTCTTTTCAACGATTTTAGGTTTGAAGGCCATCTTCGATCATCATCGTGATATTCCAATACGCTATATGCTATATGCTAATGGTTATGATCGGAAATTTGTATAATAAACTTATCCTTTTAAATTCGATCGTTCGACTCAACGAAGTCTATCAATATTGAGAATAATTTAACTTCTCAACAAAATCTCATATTTAGAATTACCAAAATAATTACCGAGCGATTACCGTTAAAATCTCTTTTTGTATAGATAACTCCTTCAATAACTCATCTACCTCTATAGAAGAGCCTATTATAAATACTTCAGGGCCTCTTCTTACAATGTAGATATACTGCTTCGGTAACTTCCAGTAGTTTGGGGCCAACTCTACACCCTTCACCACCCTCATCAGGTGATTGAACGATCCTTCAAACTCGATACCATCCTCCTCAGACTCCCACACAATCCTCCATAAGAATAGACGGTTACCATCTTTCTTATAGTAGATGAATTTATCGCCCATCCATCCTTCGGCCGCTTTCATAGCCCTCTCTATAGGCATATGTGTACCTAACATCACAAGTATAAAGTGCTCCCCAAAACGTTCCACCCTTACCTGCTCCCAACCATCGAGCTTTACCAGATCGACCTCGACGAATCTCCATCCTTGGAGATACTTCTCTGGATGCATGATCTCTGTTGTACTCCTCGGCACCCTTCTGTATAGGCCATTTACACCATCCCAGCCTTGGTACTCAAATATCTTTTCCACAAATTTTTTACCATATTCGTACGGGAATAACCATATCTCCCTCAATGGATCTTTAAAGCTCTTCGATAGATCTTTAGGGGCTGATGATATGGAAGTTGTGGATGAAGATTTCCAGAATGCCATGTACATCCTAGTGGTCAATATTGCATCACCCTCGATCAGAGATGTCCAGGCCTGTTTCTCATCATGAAATTTGATATTGGGCCGTTGGAAGTGCATGCCCTGTAAGACATGTGTAAGCTCATGTGCAAAGATCTCTCTCGCTCGGGCCTCGTTCGACAATTCAAAGTAATCTCTTACAATGTATACTTCGTATCCGATGGTGGCTGCCAAAATCCATCCCGACTGCTCTACACGGACCTTTACTAAACTCACATTTTCAGGGATTAAGAGTAACGCTTTATAGATCTCCTCCTCCACCATCACCTCTTTGATGATCGCTTCTAGAGACCTCCTCCCCCAATTCTCTTTCACCCATTCGATCGATACTACATGAAGGTTGGCCGAATCGGTAAATGGTAAACCCCTAACCTTAACCAACCCCTCCATCACATCCTTAAAGAGAGCCCTTGCTTCACGAATGTAACCGTCCTCCTCGATCTGAAGAGGTTTAGATGATAAGATTAGAAAGAGAGTTAGAGTTAGGATGATCGTTACACTTACGATTACGAAGATGCGAGCTTTATGTAAATTCATATTTGACACCTTAACAACGACTTTTCAAAACTTCTTTACCTTAAATTAACATAAAACGAGCGCATATCTTCGAATAGATCGATTAGAATATTGCAATAAATTACGCTGGATATTTGTACCTTAAAATGGCAGCTATACCCCCAAAACTTTTGAGCATGTTACCCTCTTCAGTCTTTGATGAAATCACCTCTACTTTGGTTGCGGAGTTTGCGGCCTCATCGGCTACATACTCTATAAAGTCCTTCTCCTCTACTTCATAATCCGTACCCTTACACCCACTGCACGCTTCCGTTATCATCTGTTGCTTCTCTTTAATATACTCATCCTTCTTCACAACCTTCTCTTTGACGATACCACAATCTTTACAGATGACCCTTATGAATGATGAACCTATATCTTCGGAGATCAGGATCGTATCCACACTACCTTTACGAAGGTTATCCAAGACATCATTGATACCATACGTAGCTAAACCGCTACTAGCATTGACCTCATAAAGAAACCTTTGTACCAGTTCTTTCTCCTCTATCAGCCTTAAGCCTTCTAAAACCTTATTCGCCTTCCCTACCGTCTCTCTCACACCCTCACTACCCGCGTACGATGTATCTATAATAGCGATGATATTCTTTTGTAGACGATAATCTAAATATTCACCCTTCAGAAAGTCGTTCTTCGTGGGCCCTGGACCACTCACGATCAAACCCTCTACATTATAATCCTCAAGGAAGTTCTTCTTCGCATGTTTAGCGACACGATTAAAGTAGTACGTGATCTCCATATCCCTCAGCCGCTCATACCTCCTCGCAGACTGTCCTCCGGCACGTGTCTTGCCAGAAACTCCAGATGTGACGACCTCCAGAATCTCGAAGCTACTCCCAGAGACGATACCGAAACCGGCTTCGGTAGTATCGATCGATAAGATCCCTATCACCTTCTCTTCCTTTAACATATCACGCAGAATATCTAGGTGAAAATGGTCATCACATCTATATAGATAGGTTTGAATCGGTTTTGGAGGTATTACTTCATAAATCTTTACCACTTCGCTACCGGGCCCATTTGTCGGTAGTGCACCACAGAAGATTACCAGACCCGTTTCTGGAGTATCCTTGTAGAGCTTCAACCTCTGCATCGTCTTCACCAGAGCATCCTGCACATGAGTGCGTGTAGTATCGGATTTAATATTCGCAGCTGTACCATACTCTTCTCTCAAAGCACTTATAACTTCATGTATCGCTTTATTCGGAGGTATGTATAATGAGATAAGTTCCGTACCTCGACCTTTCATCGTAGAAAGCTCCGAGAGAATTCTCCTCATTTTATACAATGTAACAGAATCGGTTTTAACACTCAACAGTATCTCCACCGATCAATTCTTGTAAATATGCTTGAAGAACAACGATTAATCACACCATACTTACAGAAGGTTAACTATAAGGTTTACGATAAATTTGAAATGTGTGATTGAACATTTGATGTGATGTTAGAAAGGTTATGAGCTTATTAGAGTTTAGCACCGATGATGAATCATGTTAATCTCCATCATATTTCAAAGTTAAGTATAGGCTACGAATTCACAATAAGCATCTCCCTTCGCTATACACCTTTCCTCTACAACCCTTACTTCTCTATTTAATACCTTCTTTAACACACCTTCTAAGTACCCTTTGAAGAAGTAACTTTTGGCTTCATTCTCCTTCTCTTTAGATGGTAAACATTCGAACAATTCATAGACCCTTACAACGACCCTCGAGTTGGCTTTATCGAACTCGATCAATTCCGGTATGCACCATCCTTTTGCAATCCGCTCATCCAAGATCATCTTCAAGACCTCTTCATCACTTAAATTATAGCTCATCCGTAGCTTCTCTACTTTATCACTACCGAGTGTAGAGCCCATCTGATAAAGGATGAAGGCAGCTGCTGAGCCGAATACCTCGTAGAGCCTCCTAAACATCTCCGCCAGACTCTCAACCCTGAAGGTTAAACTTCTCTCCCCTAAAGCGAGTAGAGGGAAGTGCAACTTATCGGTTATGAAGCCTTTTAATTTCGGCTCGTAGAGGTTCACCCCTAAAACTACATCAAGCCCTTTTAACTCTTCGATCAACTGCTCCGGTGTTACACTGACTTGAGTCGTATCAGCTATAAAGCTGAATAGCGCTTCTGGCTTTTCTGGATAAGCCGTTATAAATCCAGAGTAAATGTTGATACCGAATTTCGCTATAATGGTTGAAACCTTTGCCAATGCATCTGCAACATTCTTTATCTCGACTTGAAACTCGACCAACCTTCTCCCAGGTGAGTATATTCCCACGAAGATATCTTTTGGATGCATTACGAGTTAATTATTTTAATGAAAACCACTATTAAATATTTGCTACAAACTTCTATATCAAATATAGATGGGAGAGTATCGATCATTCACTTTTAATTACGAAATTGAAGCACATAGTTAGATGAAATCTTGACTTCTCAAATCGTACTATAGGATGAACGATGAGAAAGTTAAAACTACCTTAAGGTATTATAACGAGTAGCGGGGTTCTTTTGACCAGTGTCAGATTTTTAAAAGATAAAATTATTTTTTCTGCACGATTGGCACCAAATCTAACACTATACACAAACACATAAGATTGAATGGTACTTCACCATTTTGAAGTGTGGCTATAAAAGTAATTGAGATGTTATAGTAACCTTCTGAAGAAGCAAGAGCGTTTATTCAAATGGCATGCTGGGCCTACCTGATCTACCACGTAGATCAATGCATCACCATCACAATCTACTAGGATCTCTCTTACCTTTTGCACATTCCCGGAAGTCTCACCCTTCTTCCATAGACTCTTTCTCGATCTACTCCAATAGTGTGCGTAACCACTCTCTATCGTCTTCTCTAAAGCCTCTCTATTCGCGTAGGCTAACATCAATACTTCACGTGTTGAATAATCCTGCACTACAACCGGTA
>JANXEG010000031.1 GCA_025058425.1 Nitrososphaerales archaeon | reverse complement strand
CTCTTAACATCCTTCATAATTTCATATCCATTCTTGGGTTCAAGTGATAAGAGCCAGAGTATGAGTGCTTTTTCGAAACCACGTAAAAATGTATCGATGATATCGACCATCTTCTAAAGGAATAAGATTTTAAATCTTGATATATAACTTTATATTCCTTTTAAAAAGAAGAGAATTGAGATTGAAGGATCGATCGATCGATGATGCTGAAAAGGTATTGATCAAAGCTATAGTTAGGGGCTTTAACCGAATCATCATCTTATGGCTTATAAGCCAAAGGTCTATGTCAGGCTATACCATCATCAAAGAGATGGAAAGGTTGACCAGGCAAAGACTACACGCAGGGGTAATATACCCTCTTTTATACAAATTGGAAGAAGGTAAATTCATATCTAGTGAATGTACACAAAGGGGTGGAAGGCGTATCAGATACTATTCGATCACAGAGAAAGGGGCACAGATACTAAATCGGTTGCGCCGACGATTTAAAATGCCAGTAAAGAAAGTGTTAGAGGACTTTATCGGAGGTACTCGTAAATCTCCCCTTTGATTTCTTCGATTTTTGATACCATATTTTTATTCGGATGGAATATTTGTCACATTCACGTTGGCGGGCCATGAAGTGTCCATTCTGGAGCTTTTGCTTCAGGGATGCAATCGGCCCTCGGTAGATAAGGCTTGATATCGATAATAGGTGTGCCTTCGATAAAATCCAACCCTTTTACAATTAAAGTGGAATCTTCCAATCCTAGAAGCTGAGTCACACAGAGGCCGATGGGGTTCGGCCTATCGGGGCTCCTCGATGCGAATACCCCCACCAAGGGTGCTCCGGGATGGCGTTTAGGCTTCACTTTGAGGGTCTTCCTCCTTTCTTCTCGATCACTAAGGTGGAGCCAACCTATTACGATTATATGTGAAAATTCCATTATTTGATCTAACCCTTCGATGAAATCGTTAAAAATCCTGACCTTTGCTACTTCGCCTTCAACCTTTTCGACAACTCCTATAGGTCTTAATACGTAGTTCAAATCATCTAAAAATCGATCATCGTGAATAAAAAGTTTTGATGTTGAAATCTACTTCTTCTCAAAAGTATCAGATCTCGATCGGGAGGTTTGGGTTGAGTAGTATAATCGAACCATCCTTAACCAAGTGCATCTTCACAGCGTACACCTCAACCCCTTCTTCATATGCCCGGCTTAACTCTTTAGCTACATGAGGGTCTGAATCTACATCTGGCTTAAAGGCCTGAGCGTGAGGATGGGCTGCTATGAAAGCTACGATGGTTCGATACCCATCCTTCCTCATCATCCTTAATAGGCGGATGTGCTTAAGGCCACGTAAAGTTGGACAGTCGGGGTATTTAGCATAGTAACCATCGAAGCGAACTGCCGATTTTAACTCTAACAACCCCCTTCTACCATTCGAACTTATAGAGTAATCGATCCGAGATCCCTGAATAAGAGCTTCACGACGGTCGATGATCCATCCATCTAACCAAGGGATTAAGTTTAGAGTAACGGCCCGTTCAAAAGCTTCAGCCTGTAATCTGGTATCTATTAGAGCAGATCGCTCATCATCCACCTTTATGCCGATTAAGATGAATGCAACCTTTCTCTGGGATCGTGCATTTAAACAGATGCCTAAAGCCCCTCGATATATCAAATCATGGAGTCGACCTGTATTGCGTAGTAACGCTAATCTCTCTTCTCCATCGATCTTAACCTTCACAGTAAACCTTGTGAGCCTTTCTACGACCTCACAATCTACCATCTTTAATAATCTAAGTAGATTTGTCATACTGTAAATTCATCGATCTTCATTTGCAAATTTCTCTAATCCTTTATTAGCATTTCTAAAATCTTACATTCGAGGATCATGATCCTTCATTTGGTATATTTCGATCTTTACCAATGCTTTCTTCCAAAATCCTTCGATAGAGGGCTGGATGGGTCAGATCCTCACGTGAATCGATATATCTGATCCTTAACCTTTTATTAAAGCCTTCCAAGATCCTCGCCTTACTGAGCACTTCAAATCTATACAGCGCAGATTTATACCAATTTACACTATGATTCTTCTCAACTTTAAAACCTAAGTTATAAACGAATCTTTCATAACTCAGATCTCCATAATTCATCGGATAGGCTGAAAAGCCTTCGATGATATCGGTAATGGCACAATTCATCCTTACAAGGAGCCTCTGAATGGCGAGCCACTTTCTAAGTGAAGCTTCGTAGCGAGTCAGGCCAAAGTAACCCGCACCGCCTTCTTTTAAGCAACTCACACCACGTACAATAAAGGCCCTTAGACCAGATAGCGTTTCGAGAGGTTCTGAAGAAAATGTATCAAAACTTTCTTGGAGATCTTTTGGCAATGGATTCGATACATCATACTCTATAAATTCGATATTAAATCCATAATCCTTATTGATAGATTTTAAGAATTCGCCTATTCTCTTATCAATTTCTAGAACCGTTATACGTGAGGGCAGTGCGGTTAAAGATAGGGCGATGCTTAATAGATCGTCATCACCGATTAGAACGATACTCTTCCCATCCAGATCGCCATGGTGGTGCATCAAAGCAACCCTTGTTATTACATCTTGCTCTACCATATAGCCTTGAAAAAATTTAAGAGTCGGTCTTGGCCTCTTTCTAGTTATCTGCTTAAACTCATCCAAAACTTCCTTAAACTTCATCTGTGGGATTATGCGCCTTCCAAGGCACGATGGACAAACTTCCACCTTAAAGTCCAAACTCTTTAGATTGATACTGCTTTTACCCTTTTCCGTTAAGTAAAAGTAATTCCCATCGTAATCTATAATCCCGTTTTTATAGAGCGTCTTTAATGCATCGATGAAGTCTTTGAGAGAACAGTTCGATCTATCGAGAAGCTCCCAAATATTCTTCTTCGAATCTGCAACTTCATATAGAATTTTGGCCTCTATTCTCTCCAATTATATCCCTCCTAATGACCCTCTTCTTAACCTTCTTCGGTTGAAATTCTTCTACCATCAACTCAAAAGTCTTCAAAGCAGGACCGTCATCACCACACGTGAAGATATCCAGAGCTATATAACCGTACTCAGGCCACGTATGAATGCTCAGATGGGACTCGCTGAGAAGATAAACGGCAGAAACCCCATAAGGTTCAAATTGATAAAAATTTGAAGAAACGACATGAAGGCCAGATTCGGCAACTATTCTATCTAAAACTACTTGAAGTTCCTCCACTCGGGATATCTTTCGGGGATCCACACCCCGAAATTCGGCGATGATATGGATGCCCATTGCGGACACCCCATATCGTCGAACCTCTATTCTGCGGGGTTCGCCACATACGCATAAATCACACGTATGCGTTTCTTTTTTATGAGAATCTTTTATATAAATTTTGTTATATCACAAGTGGATTGTTAAATATTGACTTCAAAATAACATGATCGACTAAATAAAATAGTAATCTGATCAATTTTAATAAAGTAAATAGTAATGTGGTGTATGTAAGTATAGTAAATTCCTTAAAGAATTTTTAGGATCTTTGGAATACGACAATAACTGTTAAAAATTAGGGTTGTGTAATCGTTAAAGGAGGTAAGACATCTTGAAAGTAGTGAGCCTGAAGGATGCTAAAGTAGAGAAGAGATCGGGAGGTATCTTTTTAGGTGATGTAGAAGTAACTACTCTTATCGATGAATCTATAGGTTCTAAGGAGTATAGAGTCGCGATCGTAACCTTTTCACCAAATGCAAGAAATAAATGGCATGTTCACGACCACGATCAGTTACTTTACGTTTTGAAAGGAAAGGGTATAGTCGCGACCGAGAAGGAAGAAAGGTTGGTAACCGTAGGTGATACCATCTTGATACCTGCTGGAGAGAAACATTGGCACGGTGCTACAGAAGACTCCATCTTCTCACATCTTTACGTTATGAAGGTTGGGACGAAGACGAGCTTTTAATAAAGGGTTAGAGAATCGAGTAAACGATGGCTAAAGTTTACCTTGCCATTGTAGAGGTTAAAAATGAATGCTAAATCTTCTTACATTCAGAATTGTAGCATGCATCATCATGCTTACATACGCTTCATATATGGATCTGAAGACTCGTGAAATAACGGATAAGCTCTGGTTCATCTCTTCGGCGATCGGTATTGCTACTCTGTTATATGAATATCTATTCGAAGGTATACCATTGTATAGAGGTTTTCTGATGATCCTCTCTATCGGTATTACATCAGCGGTATCGATACTGCTCTACTACGCTGGCTTTTATGGGGGTGCGGATGCAAAGGCTTTGATCTCACTCTCACTCTTACTACCTCTATACCAACCCCTCTATTCTCTATACCCATTTGCCCCTTTGATCACATTCAATAACTCGATATTTACAACCTTAATCCTACCCATATACTTTCTCATCAAAAATTTGATCCGCATGGTCAGGGGTGAAAAGATCTTTCAAGGTTTCGAATCAGAACCCGTATGGAAGAAGTTCTTGGTCTGCCTACTTGGATACAGATTAGATATCGATGAAAGAAAGAAGTTCTACTTTGCTTTGGAGGAGTCGGTAAATGGAAAGCGTAGGTTCAAAATCTCTCTACTGAGAGCGGATGAAGATTACCTTCAAGGAGGAGGGGTCTGGGCAACGCCTGGTGTCCCTTTCATACTCTACATAACTGTAGGATTCGTAATTATGATATTGGTTGGTGATTTATTAGCTATACTGATTCGTGGCATTTTCAATTTCTTTAGATGAATTTGAAATCGAAATAAATCTCAAATCTACCCTTTTTCCTTATACTTTTTATCTTCAATCTTCATATCTTCGATGTAGTAAGCTATGGGCTATATGTAGAATACCTTCGCTCTTAGCTTGTGCAAAATATAAGTAAATTATTACTAAAATCTTAAGTAACATGCATCGGGAGGGGTTCTTTTATGCTGGGTCTCTTCATACATCTTTAAGACCCTTGTTACATCTCCTAAGCTTACTCCAATTCTTTTTGCAACCTCTTCCTTTGCTAATCCTTTATCGAACACAAGATAAAGGATCGAGTCGATGACTTCATACGTTAGACCGATCTCCCCTTCTGCTGTTTGATCCAACCACAATCTAGGGCTACTCTTTTTATTGATGATACGCTCTGGCACACCTATCACTCTCGCTAACTCTCTCACTTGAGTCTTGAACAGACAACCAATGGGGTTAAAGTCTATCCCACCATCACCATACTTTGTGAAGTAACCTATCAATATCTCACTTCTATCACCAGTCCCCATCACAAGTCGATTCAATAGATTCGCATGATAGTAAAGGAGGCACATCCTGATACGTGCCCTTAAATTCCCTTCAGCCAAACGATCCTCCTCTAGATTCTCCATAAATGCCCTATGAATGGGCTCGATATCGATGATCCTATATTCAATACTTAGCATATCTGCCACTTCTTTCGCATCCTCAATATCTTGAGCCGGTGTAATCCTTCTATCGGGCATGATCAATGCCAGTACTCTATCCTTGCCCAATGCATACTTTGCAAGGAACGCTGCTACCGTCGAATCTAATCCTCCACTTAAACCCAGAACGACACCACTCTTCTTCGAATTTATCACTCTATCCCTAATGTAGGCTTGAATCTGTTGGATGATCCTCGAGTAATCGAGAGATATTATTTCTTGGATTACGCTCATAATCGATGCTACTATGTGCAGTATGTAAAGATAAAGCTTGAGGTTCATATTTTAAATTTGATCTGATAGTATCAAATTTTAATTTTATATTTTTAACAATGTGCCGATTTCGAGTATATGATGATATAATAAGATTGAATGACGTGCCTTCGAGTTAAAGTGTGAATTTATATCGAGAGTAAAGCCTTCTGAGATTCGATCAATTCTTCGATCAATCTTAAATCCTCTACCTTATTAACGTTTAATAAAGGTATAACATCATCGACGATCATAAACTCCTGCTCCAATTCAACATCATCGATCCTGCTACCATCTATCACATTTATGCCGACTGGTGTAACTTCATGACCGTCGATCGAAATCTTAAAAGATGGTTCAAAGCCTAATTCTTTAACCTTCTTTAAAGGTGCAACCACCGTTAAGGAAGGTTTACCACACATTATATAATGATCTATGACCTTATCTATCAATGCGCTCGTGAGCAGAGGGAGGTCTGAATTCACCACAAGTACGTGATCGGCCCGAAGCTCTTTTATAGCAAATTGCATATCAAATACGTAATCTTCGCCAGATGTATCTATAAAATCGATCGATGATCGAATCACTCTTTCACGAGTCTTCGGTGTATATTTCGATACAGCCACCACGATTCTACCCACACTCTTCGCCCCTCTGAGTGCTTCGATGACACGCTCCAACATGCTCTTCCCACGGATCTCTATGAGAGGTTTCTCATTCATACCTCCCATGCGACTACCTTTACCACCAGCCATAACAAGAGCTACCACACTCAGATTCAAACGGTGAACACCAGAATCATCAACAGGGATACCATGCGAGTTAATTCGTTGGTCGCTCCACAGACATCACCGGTAATGCCTTTAAAGTGTCGGTTCGAGATTTTAAGTATAACCAAACTGGTAATCAAGCCCGCTATCCAAGCGATCATTCCTATTAGAGAAAGAAGGGCAAAAGAGACTACGAAAGAAATCGTTAACGGAATTATAAGGCGGAGTAGGCGATTGTTCTTGTGCATCATCTCAACAAAGTATGTATTTATACCGGGGGCTGCGGACCTTCCCATCCATACCAAGAATGTCATACCTGCCTTCGCCAAATTCTCCGCCACGATCATCGATTGGACGATCAAGTGTTGTGGAATATAAGCTATGGTGAGTGATGTCGTCATTAAAGTTATAAAGCCCAACGATAACCCCGCTACACCCGTCCTCCCATTACGCATAGCTTCGATCTTCCTCTCAGGGGTACCTTGGCACATAACCCCATCTGCGAAATCTACCAGTCCATCGGTATGGTGTAGACCTGTGATCATCAAGAGGATCGCGAGTGTTAATACCCCTACTATTGATGAAGGTAGGAAGAAGTGAATAAACCATCCGAATAACCCTGAAGATAACCCTAACAATATGCCGATGATCGGTGATAATGGCATATAATTGGCCGCATCGATTAGGCTCTTATCATCCGACTTGACTGGTATGGTTGTGAAGAATGCTATTAAGCTCTTAAAACCTCTCACTACACCCATGCCCACCTTACCTTCTGCTCATCACCTTAGAAAATACACCCGCGACCAATCCACCGATCATATCATCCAAGAATGGCCCAGCCTTAGCCATGATCCCCGGTTTTACACGCTCATAGCGAAGAAAATTGTATACGCCCCACGTACCTGCAATATAGTTCGCTAAGGCCAAACCGATACTTTCATCGGCTATAAGTGTGATCGGGTCTTTGAGGAATGAATTACGAGGGAGGTTTGGTATAAGGCCATACTCACCATCCTCCTGAAGCCTAATCGCACCCATTACGAATGATGCGACGTTGATATCGTTCATAGCTTCTATCAGACCATCCTTCAGAATCTTTGACACATTACCATTACCATTACCATTTACATTGACATCAACATCACCATTAACATCTTCATCTCCTTCCGATGGTGTGTAAAGCGCCATCGCTGTGGATACGAGATCATCCAACGTGATCCCTCTCTCTTCCAACCTCCTCATCAAGGTACGCTCACCCAAGAATTTGAGTGAGCTTTCTTTCACTGCAGCTTTAACATTCTTTCCAATCAACATGCCCAAGATCGTTGCAGATCCGGCGTAATGAATAGCTTCACCAACTCTTGTGCAAGCGATCACTATAGCATCAGAGGTCGTCCCTGTGGCTACGTTGTTGGAGTAACGGCTTCTTACATCGAGCTCTCTAAGTGCAGCGCACTTCGCTTCGATCGCTGTCATCAACGCATTTACCATGCAGCTATCGGTTAAATTCCCATCGACCAGCACGATGATATTGACCGTACCAGCCCCTTCCTCAGCTACTCTATCTCCAGCGGTGGCTGGATAGGATAAACCTGAGGTAACCAGAGCGGTAACGATCAAACCATCCATAACTTCTGAGCTTACAGAGATATTATCTCTAATATTCACAGCGGTCATCAGGCATACGACCGGTTTGGGTAGATGGAGCCCATTTATAACTCCCTCAAGGTATTCATCGATCTTAGCATGGTGGAATTCTTTAGGGACCTGATGGTTGATGATCGTTCGTGCCTCGATAAAACCACCGTTGAAAGGTGCCGAGCTCAATACCTTAAGAGGCTTCTCAGACCGAATTATCAACGTATCTCTAACGATTTCGCCTCTGATACCATCTATCGCTATAGGTATATCCATATCGCCATCTATCCTCAGATACCTATCAACCGTTCATAATTCCTCTCTATTCTCTCAAACAGTACCTTCGGTGTGATCTTACCTCTCGACTTTAAAATCGCAGCTATCGCCGCACCACCAGCACCCACACCCTCCTTCACAAACCCCTTCTCATACACCCTTAACCCTTCATACTTAGAAGGGCTAAAATTGAGATTCGCTACCAATATACCTAGATCATAGATCTGCCTCACGATGCCGAGCAGATCTGAAGTCCTATCTTGAACGATCCACCTCGTAGTCCCCAGATATAGATTTCTTAATACTTTATCGTTCATCGCCTTCACTACAGCTAAGATGGCTGCCATCTGTGTACCACCTGCCATCAATATCGGAACCTCTTCCCCAGCGCCCAGAATTAAACCTGAGAATGCCGTGAGCATAGGGTCTCCTAAGTGTGATAGGGCCTTTATCGGATCGTTCTTAAGATCGCCAAACCTGATGTTGATCGCCTTCATACCTTCATTCACGACCTTGAGTTTTAATTCATGGGGGTTGCTCGGCATACTACTGCTCACTTTACCAACCGCATCTACACCCATCGCCAACATTACAGCGAGTGCGGTCGTAGTACCGCCAGGCATACTCTCACCGATCACCAGATAATCGGAGGATTTTGCGAACATCTTACCGACCAGCCTGGCCCTTTCTATAACCTCTTCGACATTCGCTACGGCCGAGCCCTTACGAATATCATCACCATGTGTACCACCCAGATCGATGAAGGGTACATGAGGCTTAACTCTAACCCCACCATTCACGATGAATACGGGTATATTCGCCAACTCCAGAGCGGACATCGTAATGATCGCGGGTGTAGGTATGCCCTCTGGGGTTACAGGTATGCCACTTATGCACTTACACTTGCCATAGAGAAGGAGCTCTACATCTGCGGGTGGTGTATAATCTGTGAACTCCGGATTCTTGCCCGCTGCTGATATGCCTGGTATCTTACCGACTTCGCTACTCCCTATCACACACAAAAATATAGGCTCCTTACCCTTAACTTCTCTTATAAAGTGCTCGGCCTTTTCCCTATTACCTTTGATCAATATACCACGCATCCCAGATCACCAGATCGACCAGATCAGAATCATTAAGGGAACCACTATAATAAGTATAAAAAGGTATATCGATAGGCTCATGATCCAAAGAGCATCGAAGATATGCCCATAAGATAGTGGCCGTTCATCATCACCCAAACGGTAAAAGTTCGGTTTTTCTAATCTTACATTCAATGCACCGGCCATGGCTGACATGGGGTAGCCGGCATTCAGACTCTCCAACCTCCTACAATCCCTCTTTAGTATCCTCCACGCATTCCTCCAATCCTTCCTTAATAGCCAAGAGGCGAGGATCATCATTATAGATGTTGTTCTGGCGGGGATGAAATTGGCTATAGTATCGAGCTTCGCAGAAAACCAACCTAGGTGAATATGCTCAATATCTTTGTATCCGACCATCGAGTCTAATGTATTGATGGCCCTATAGGCAATAGCGCCCGGCACACCAAGTAGAGCGTAATAAAATAGGGGTGCAGTAGCACCATCCACAGTACCTTCAGCGATCGTCTCTACAGCTGCTGAGACCGTCTGCTGCTCGTTGAGCTTCTCCGTATCTCTACGGACTACGTGGCGTAGTAGGGCCTTCGCTCTTCGATACTCACCCACCTTTATAGCGTCAGCGATCGGTGTAGTAAACTTCCACATCGATTTGAACGCAAAACTGGCCTTTAGCAAGGTGGCAGCGAGGATCATCGCTACTAAGGGTCCAAGATACCGCCATGTCAGATAGAGTATAAGGTACGTAGATATCGAGAATGAGAGTATTACAGATAATGATAAGAGGACCCCATTTAACTTAGCCTTCGAACGATCACTACTTCTCATAAATCGCTTTAACGAGTCGATGAGCCTGCCCATCCATACCGTAGGATGAACCTTTTCAGGGAACTCCCCTATCACGAGATCGATAAGTAGCGCTAAGGCCAAGGTCGATAACCACATGAATGGGTCATGGACGATGAATGGGAGCAAGATAACATCTAAGAGTTTTAATTTATTGTATGAGTCTGTAAATTTCGCCCATCTTCAAACTCTCTTTTACGATCCTTGCCAACCTCTCTAAACTTTCATCCCAAACCTCCACCATACTCTTTTGCTTAACTCGAGTGGTTCGAGTAAACTTTCTCTCGATCAAGAACTTTATCAAGGCCTCTCTGACCATCGGGTTATCGAATATACCGTGCAAGTAAGTCCCGATTATAATACCATTCTCACTTACGGCCCCATCGAACTCGTTCACCACATCTTCACCCCTCTTCAATACCTTGAATAATCGCTTAACACCATCAAGGGGGACCGTTAATCCCATGTGAATTTCATACCCATTAATTTTCTCTCCTTTGATACTGGTGAATATCGAATCTTCACCAATGACCTCGGCAAAGACCCGCTTAGTAATCTTATCGTACCTATCGAAGTGTGTGATAATATTCAGTAAGCCGAGGCCTTCAAATTCTCCCTTCATCTCTTCGATACCTTCTTTATCGATGATCGACTTCCCGAGCATCTGATAACCACCACAGATCCCCACAATCGGTACGTTCTGGTTCGCCAAATTTAGTATTACATCGGCCAATCCTGAGCTTCGAAGCCAGAGTAGGTCACGGATCGTATTCTTCGTGCCCGGGAGGATTACGATATCTGGCGTACCTTTCGTATCTAGTTCATCGATCGAACTCACGTATCGAAGCCTCACTCCTGGTATCGATTTGAACGGTTCAAAATCGGTAAAGTTAGAGATATGAGGGAGTCGAATCACAGCGATATCTACGATATTCGATGCATATGTGCTAGATTCTTCGAGCGAAACCGAATCCTCACTCGGTAGGTGCAGATCTCGAATGTACGGTATAACACCGAGGATTCGCTTCCCGGTTATTTCCTCCAACTCCTTTAAACCCGGTTCTAGGATACTTCGATCCCCTCTGAACTTGTTGATGATCAGCCCTTTGACCAATGCCCTATGCTCCGGTTTGAGAAGTTGTAGAGTCCCCACGATACTCGCAAATACACCTCCACGATCTATATCCCCAACCAGTAAGACCTGTGCATTGGCTAACTCCGCAACCCTCATATTCGCTATATCACAATGGTAGAGGTTGATTTCAGCTGGGCTTCCAGCCCCTTCGATGATGATGAGTTCGTAATTCGACATCAACCTTTTCAATGACACCTTGATACTTTCGATACCTTCATTCAAAGCGAATCTATAATATTCGCTAGCCTTCACATCCCTGTAAGGCCTCCCATGCAGTACGATCTGGCATACATCATCTCTCTTGGGCTTGAGGAGGATCGGGTTCATATCACATGAAGGCTCTATACCCGCTGCCAAAGCCTGCAACGCTTGGGCACGTGCTATCTCTCTACCATCCTTCGTAACGAACGAATTTAATGACATATTCTGTGCTTTGAATGGTGCCACTCTATAGCCGAGGTTAAAGAAGATTCTACAGAGTGCAGCGACTATTAAGCTCTTACCACAGTATGAAGATGTACCTTGGACCATCAACGCTTTACAGCTATTCATTCAGGCACCTCTTTAAAGATTCGATCAAAATCCTATTCTCATCCCTCGTCCTTACCGATACACGTATGTAATACTCATCCAATCCTCTAAAGGATCGGCAATCACGTATCAATACATTGTAATTAAGAAGCTTCTCCTTCAACTCGTTACCAGCCAAACCGGATCCCCTCGTATCGATCAGTATGAAGTTCGCATCTGTAGGATAAGGCCTTAAACCACCGATCCTCCTTAACTCTCTATAGAGATAAGATCTCTCACGTTTTATCAATTCGTATGTCTTCTTTAAGTATTGAGTATCGGAAAGGGAGGCTAAGGCAGCGAGTTCGGCCAAGGTATTAATATTCCATGGGATCTTGCCGTTGGAGATCAATTCGATCATCTCTTCACACGCGATACCGTACCCTATCCTCAAACCCGTCAATGCGAAGCTCTTCGTAAAGGATCTTATAATAAAGAGGTTAGTAAACTCATTCACCATGGCTGCCAAAGTATAAGATTCGTGATCTGGAACAAATTCGATGAAATCTTCATCGAGGAATACTAAAACGCCCCTCCTATAAGCCTCATCTACAACCTTCTCTAGCTCTCTTCGACTTAGAATTCTACCGGTCGGATTGTTAGGATTGCATAAAAAGATGATCTTCGTCCTAGAATTTATTTCGTTTAAGACCTTTTCAACATCGATCCTTAGATCCCTACCAGCTTCGACGAATCTTACCCTACCTCCAGACTTTACCGATGCCCTTTCATACTCGCCGAATGTGGGTTGAGGGATTAAGACCTCATCACCTCTTTCTAAAAAGACATCTGTAAAGAGGTAGATCAACTCCGTAGAGCCGTTGCCCAATACGATATTCTTCGGCTCGATATTACCGATGTATTTAGAGAGTGCCATTTTGAGTTGAGTAGCGTTGGGGTCTGGATAGTAGGGTATCCTCCAAAGATTCTCCTTTATCACATTCAACGCGAGTGGTGAAGGTCCCAAGGGGTTTACATTGGCGCTGAAGTCTATGATCTTAGATCGATTCTGCCCATCCTTTAAGAACTCCCAAACCTCCCCTCCATGTATGCATGGCTTTAAAGACCTCACCTCCGGCCTTGCAAATTCCATCAGATCCTTCATCGAATGTACCACCCGAATCCGAAATGAATGTACTCAATCTTACCATACTTACAAAAGACTTCTTTTGAATCATCGCTCGATGAAGTGCTGTGATGATCTTGAATCGATGGCTTTGATGTGTAAAGAGCGATTTTATGAGCCTTGAGGAGGATGTAACGCGAATAACTATTCCATCGATGGGCAATTTGATAGATGTTCGTCTTAGTTTCTTTCAAAGAGTTTCACCATTACGATCTGGTCTTTAATCTTAACGACTTTGCTAAAAGTAGCATTTACAAATCCCTAAACTTATATATCAGATAAGTTATCCATTAAATAAGGATTTTGGAGAAGGTGCTCGAATGAGAAGAAAGCCCATCATCGTAACTATACCTATCATCATTGCCATCATCAGCGTAATCACCATAATCAGTGTTGCTCCCGTCTCGATTAACATGTATAGGACTACAATAACGATCACGGACGATCGTGGAAAGGAAGTGATCATAACCAATTACCCTCCCAAAAGAATCATTTCTATGGCCCCATCTATAACCGAGATCTTATTCGCATTAAATCTAGATGATAGAGTCGTCGGTGTAACAAATTACTGCGATTACCCAGCGAGGGTGAAGGGCTTGGTGAACGAAGGAAGGATAATGATCATAGGAGGTTTTGCGAACCCGAGTATCGAGAAGATCGTTGCATCGATGCCCGATGTGGTCTTTGCGATTCATACGATTCAATTGAAGTTCGTCGAGTCGTTGGAAGAGAAGGGTGTGAAGGTCGTATTCTTAGATCCGAAGAGCATTCAAGATATCTTAAATAATATCTTGCTCATCGGGAAGGTGACTGGTAAGGATGTTGAAGCTAAGAATTTGGTAGAAAGTATGAAGCAGCGCATCGATAATGTGGTGAAGAAGACCCAGAATATTCCTTACAGGCCAAGGGTTTACTACGAAGTTTGGCACGATCCATTGATGAGTATCGGGCCAGGTACCTTCATAAGCCAACTTATAGAGATGGCTGGGGGTCAGAATATCTTCTCCGACTCACATCTACCATACCCTGTAGTGAGTGCAGAATCGGTAATCGCAAGAAACCCCGAATTCATCATCATTAAGATCGGATACATGGGTGGTGTGGCGAAGGATGAGATTATGAAGAGGCCTGGTTGGAGTGTAATAAGTGCTGTAAAGGATGGTAAAATTTACGAGATCGATGAAGATCTGGTAGTAAGGCCCGGCCCTCGAATCGTGGAAGGTTTAGAATTGTTGGCAAAGATCATTCATCCAGGATTGTTTTGAGGTATTATGAATGCCCGAAGACAGAAGGCTAATGGATATTTATATGGGGAGGAGGGCAAGGTGGCCACTCATCATCCTGAGCCTCTTAATCATCAATTTCTTTACTATCATCGTATCTTTAGCTATAGGTTCCACCTACATACCTTCTACTCACATCTTAGAAATAGTCTTTAAAAGAATGCAGATGGTGGTAGGCATACCTACAGAATTGCTCGATGTGGATAAGATTTATGAGGCGATCATCTTTCAGATAAGGCTGCCAAGGGTCTTACTCGCATCACTCGTTGGGGGCTCACTCGCGGTCGCTGGTGTGGTCTTTCAAGGCATCTTTAAAAATCCTATGGCAGATCCGTACGTGATCGGTGTCTCTTCGGGAGCGGCCCTCGGTGCATCATCTGTGATAATACTCGGTCTCGGCTACACATTCTTCGGCTCTCTAGCGATTACCATCTTTTCATTTATAACGGCTACGATATCGCTCTTTATAGTTTATAATATATCACGAGTCGGTTCAAGGATACCGATCACCACACTGCTACTTTCGGGTATAGCGATGGGGATCTTTCTATCCGCTATAGTTTCATTTCTTCATATAATCGCTGGTGAGAAGCTTCATGCACTCGTCTTCTGGCTCATGGGCGGATTCTCATATGCGGAATGGAGGGATGTACAGATAATAGCACCTTTTTTATCGCTCGGCTTCACGGTCGTCTACATCTTTTCACGTGATCTAAATATTCTTCAATTGAGTGAAGAGGAAGCTGCCTACTTGGGTGTAGATGTCGAAAAGACCAAAAGGAACCTCATAATCTTCGGTTCATTACTTACCGCTGCAGCCGTCTCGGTCAGTGGTCTTGTGGGCTTCGTCGGTCTGATAATCCCACATATGATGAGAATCTTGGTAGGCCCAGACCATCGTATCCTCTTACCTTCATCACTCATCGCTGGTGCATCCTTTTTGGTCATCTGTGACACAATAGCTCGAATCATCCTTCCACCGATCGAATTACCAGTCGGCATAATTACGGCCTTTTCGGGTACCCCATTCTTCATCTACCTACTACGTAAAACTCGAGGCAGATACAGGTTCTTCGATTAGGTGGGAGAATGGTGAAGTTACTAATTGAAGGTGTTGAATGTTATTATGGTTCTATTAAGGCGCTCGATGGTGTAAGCTTTTCAGTAAATGAGAGAGAGTTTGTAGGTGTAATAGGGCCCAATGGATCGGGCAAGACGACACTCCTGAGGACTATAAGTGGAGTATTGAGGCCGAATGTCGGTACAGTCCTCCTCGACGATTGGAATATTCACAATCTAAAGAGGTTTGAGGTTGCCCAGAGGATGGCGGTCGTCCCTCAAATCACATCGACGCCCTTCAACTTTACAGTAGCAGAAGTCGTTTTGATGGGGAGGAATCCATACATTAAGAGATTCGAGGGTGAGCGTTCGAAGGATTTTCAGGTTGTAGAAAGGGCTATGAGATTGACGAATACCCTCCATCTGGCTGAACGTTCTATCGATGAGCTCAGTGGAGGGGAGAGGCAACGTGTCATCATTGCTAGAGCACTTGCGCAGGAGCCATCGGTTATGCTTCTTGATGAGCCGACCCTCCACTTAGATATAAATTATCAGATAGAAATTATGGAGCTTTTGAGGAAGCTCTGTAAGGAGGATGGTCTTATCGTATTGGCTGTATTACACGATTTCAATCTTGCCGCTAAATACTGTGATTCGCTCATTTTATTGGATAAGGGAAGGATCGTTTCTATAGGGCCCGTTGAAACCGTCCTGACGAGTGAAAATCTAAAGAAGGTCTTTCAAGTGGATGTGGTTATAAAGAAGCATCATATCACCAATTCTCTGTACGTTATACCTATTACTACTCTAAAGCCCAGATCTGAAAGATCGAAGGGTGTGAGGGTCCATCTGATATGTGGTGGTGGTAGTGGGGCATCGTTGATGAAGTTATTGGTCGATATAGGTTACGATGTTAGTGTAGGTGTACTTAACGTACTAGATACGGATCATGAAGTGGCTCAATCTTTAAACCTACCTGTAGTGA
>JANXEG010000030.1 GCA_025058425.1 Nitrososphaerales archaeon | reverse complement strand
CTTTAATGATCCAGAGTGGTATGCTATAGGTATTGCTCTTATCACCTTTGCCCTTTTCTGCGCGTTCTTCATTTAACGGATATGTTACCTCTAGTGATTAGGTTAAGATGGTAAATACTGATGTTATCGATTGTAATGTGTAGCTCCATAACATTTGCCCAGTTTTATTGAATACCGTCCAAACACAAATGGTAGAACCTTTTATAAGCTCGATGATTGAAGAATTAATTATGGTCAAAAGATTTAAGGATGGTGTTGCTGTGAAGGTTAGAGAGGGTGTTAAAGGATGATGATTAGAGGTAGAGAGATGAGGAGGATGTTGGAGAGGATGGGTGTAGATTTGGAGCCTATACCGAACGTTGAAGAAGTCATCATTAAAACTTCCGATAAGGAGATAATAATAAAGAATGCGAACGTTTCAGAGGTTAAGACAAAAGATTTTAGATTCTTTCAAGTGGTGGGCGGGGAAGTGGAGGAGAGGCAGAGGGAGAGGCCAAAGTTTTCAGAGGAAGATATATTATTGGTAGCTCAACAAGCTGGTGTCTCAAGAGAGAAGGCTATAGCTGCGTTGGAAGAAGCAGATGGAGAGCCCGCAAAAGCTATTTTGAAGTTGACATCACAACTTTCATAACGATTTATAATTTTTAATAACGGCTGGAAAGCGGATTGTTACAAGGTGTAAAAAGGTGTAAAGTATTAAAGTATTTATGTAAATAGGACACGCTAAAAATATATATGGGTATATTCAAATCAAATTCGAGATTGAATTGTCAGTCGTAGCGATCGGCGATCCAACATTTATAGCTGGGTTTAAAATGATAGGTGCGGAGGGTTTGAAGGCTACAGATCCCAATGAAGTTTTAAAGATTCTCGGTGAAGTCTTAAAAACGAACAAGTATGCTATGATCATACTGCCTGATCGATACGTTGAAATAACTGCTGAAATCAGATCGAGGATAATAAAGGAAGGGAAGGTAACACCGATCTTCTCATTTATTCCTGATTACACTGGTATTAAAGGCAAAAGGATCGAAGAGCTTAAAAGGAGTGTAAGTCTGGCTGTAGGGGCGAAATTGAAACTTTGAGCATAGAAGAACTCGTCGCGGAAGAAGAGAGGGCATTAAAATCCATCGAGGATGCAAAGAGTCAGGCCGAGGCTATCATTAACAGAGCAAGGGAGGAGGCGAAAAGAATCTTGGCAACTCAAAGAGAGCGGATCGATAAGATTATACAAAAGGAGAGAGAGGAGGCTGAAAAAGAAGCGGAGAGGATCTTAAGGGAGTATAGGGAAAAGGCTGAAAGCTTTAAAAGGATCTCGAATGAAAAGTTTGAAGATGCTGTCAACTTCGTTGTAAAGAGGGTGTTGGCGATTGATTAGTGGATTTGAGTTTATAAAAGAAGGTATTAGACAGAGGGCTTCAGCACAGATTCGGCAGATCTTATCGAGTGCGGAAGAAGAGGCGAAGAAGATCATCATGAGTGCCGAGGAGGAAGTTAAGGAAGCTGTCATAAGAATATCAAAGCCTGAAGTGATGATAATTAGGAGAAAGATCATCGGATCTGCTTTGATGGAAGGTAGGAGGACTATATTCAATGCAAGGGAGGAAGTGATATCGAGAGTCTTGGAAGAGGCCAAAAAGAGGTTATCTGAATTGGCTACCAAAAGGTCTTCCGATTACAATAATATTCTTATAGGCTTACTGAAGGAGGCTATCAAAAAGATCGGTGAAAAAGAAGTCATCGTAAATGGTAATCAGAAGGATACCGATTACATTAAGAAGAATTTGAGTACCATCACCAAAAGAATCGGTAAAGAGTTGGGCTATGATGTGGATATAAAGGTCGATGATACACCTAGTAACTGTATAGGAGGTGTCATCGTCTATAGTAAGGATAGGACCAAAATCTTCTATAACACCATCGAAGGGAGGTTGGCCAAAATGTATGATGAGTTAAGGTATGAAGTTAGTAAGAAATTATTCGGGGAGGATATGTATGTCAAAGGGTAAAGGTGAAATAACTAGAGTATATGGATCGCTTGTAGTAGGTAAAGGTGTAGCAAATGCGAAGATCGGTGATGTCGTTCAACTCGGGCCACTCAAACTTATAGGTGAAATCATTAGAATACGCGGAAATGAGGTTTCTATTCAATGTTACGAAGATACGAGTGGTTTAAAGCCCGGTGATGAGATTTTAAATACAGAAAGGCCTCTGACCGCTGAATTAGGCCCCGGTCTGATCGGATCGATATTCGACGGTTTGGAATTTTCAGAGAGTGAGATTCGATCGCTCATCGGAGACTTTATGAAGAAAGGTGTAAGAACTGCTCCACTAAATAGGTATAAGAAGTGGCACTTCACACCGAAGGTTAAGGTTGGTGATAAGGTCGTTGAAGGAGATATCATAGGAACCACACCCGAATCCCTCATGGTCGAGCATAGGATTTTGGTACCTGTAGGTTTGAGGGGTGTGATTCGTGAGATAAAAGAAGGAGACTTCACAGTTACAGACTCTATAGCGACCCTTGAGTCGGATGGTAAAAAGGTCGATCTGACTATGATGCAATTATGGCCCATAAGAATACCAAGGCCCTATAAGGGCCGATTGCCTTTAACGGAACCTCTATTAACTGGGCAGAGGGTCATCGATTCGTTCTTCCCAATTGCGAAAGGTGGGACTGCTGCTATACCCGGAGGTTTCGGGACTGGGAAGTGTGTCCTTCCTGGAACACCCGTTCTGCTAGCTGATGGAAGGTTGATTCCTATAGAGGAGTTGTTTTCTAAAGCAGATGCAGGGGAAAAGGTTGGAGATAGGGAAGAGTTACGTGCCTGTAACTTTAATGTAATATCATTCGATGGTTTTAAACTGGTTGAGAAAAGAGCTTCCCACGTTTATAAAGGCTGGACCGATCGGATTATAAAGCTCTCTACATCGAGTGGTAGAAAGCTCTCAGTTACACCTTCACATGAAGTTATAGTATTTAATCCACTAGGATTCTTTGAGGAAAGGGCTGCTGAGAAAGTAAAGGTAGGGGATTACATCGCTTTACCTCGTAAAATCCCATTAAACCTAGAATATCAGAAGCTCGATCCTTACACTTTAGGTTTAAGGGTAAGGGATGGCAAAGTTTTACGTAAAGTCAAAAGTACAATTAAAGCATTCTCGAAGAGGCTTGGAGGTATGGAGAAGCTTGCCAATCTATTAGGAGTTTCACCATATGTGTTAAGTGAAATCTATTCAGGGCGAAATAAACCTTTATGTCAAATCGTGGCCAAGCTCTTCGATCTTATAGGAGAATTTAAACCTGTGATTCGTTATGTGGGGATTGAAAGATCGAAGAATAAACTCAAAATACCTAGGGTAGTCGATGAGGAATTCGCGGAGTTTTTGGGCCTCTTACTCTCTGATGGTATGATTGCCGGAAGAGCTATTCACTTATTTAACGATGATCCTCTAATTCTTAAAAGGTTCGCTGAGATTGCATCTAGGCTATTTGGTGTGAAGTGTGTAAAGAAAAGTTTTAGAACTGTTAGTGGTCTAGCTATTTATAACTCAGCTTTAATACGCCTCTTAAAAGCTATAGGTTATCCTGAGAGGAAGAAGTCTCAAAATGTTACCATACCGGAGATTATTCAAAGATCACCCGACTCTGTAGTAGCGGCATTTCTCAAAGGATACTATCTTGGAGATGGGTGCTTCAGCTCTGGAGTGGTTGGGATCTCTTCAGCCTCTAGTAAGTTTGTCCACCAACTCTCATACATACTTTCAAGGTTGGGAATTCTTTACTCAGTTAGGGGAGATAGGATCATTATAAGTAGCTGTAAAGAATTAGCCAAGTTCCTTAAAATATTCGATGAAAGATCCTTAAAAATCAAGAAGGTGTATGAGATAAAGTCTTATCTCAATTTAGAGAGAAAAGAGAGTCAAGTTAGAGATATAGTACCTTTAGATGCAGAATTGATGAAGGATATAGCGGTAGAGATTGGAAGGAAGCGATTAGAAGGTGAGAGTATATTCATTAGAAATTATAGCGAGTTGGGCGAGAGAATGGGAGTTGCTCTTTTATCAAAAATGGTTACGAGAGTTCAAGGATGGAGTAGCTTGGAACGCCTTCGCACGCTCGCCTCCGTACTAGAATATATTGTGCTGGAGAGGGTTGAAGCAAAGGATGTGGTTCACGGAGAATTTACTGTATATGATCTAACTGTGCCTGAGACACATAACTTCATTGGTGGAGAGACCCCACTCATACTCCATAATACAGTTACATTACACCAAATAGCTAAATGGGCAGCTGCCGATATAATTCTTTACATAGGTTGCGGAGAAAGGGGTAATGAAATGGCCGATGCCGTCACTCACTTCCCCCAATTGGAAGATCCGAGAAGTGGGAAGAAGTTGATAGAGAGGACTATAATGATAGCGAATGTAAGCAATATGCCAGTTTCAGCCCGTGAAGCGAGTATATATATGGGTGTTACAATCGCGGAGTATTTTAGAGATCAAGGTTACGATGTAGCTATAATGGCAGACTCTACCTCACGATGGGCCGAAGCTTTAAGAGATATAAGTGGTAGGCTTGAAGAGATACCTGCGGAAGCTGGCTATCCCGCTTACCTTCCAGAAAGGATTGCCGAGTTTTATGAAAGGGCAGGAAGGGTCATCACATTGGGGAGTGAGTATCGTGTAGGTTCCGTTACTATCATGGGCGCTGTATCACCACCGGGTGGAGATTTTAGCGAACCTGTCACATCGATAACGTTGAGGTTCGTGGGTACTCTATGGGCTTTGGATACGGCGTTAGCATTTCGCAGACACTTCCCCGCGATCAATTGGCTGATGAGCTTCAGTAGGTATGTGGAGCTCGTCAGTCAATGGTGGCAGACTTACGATAAAGATTGGTTAAAGTATAAAATGAAGGCGACGGCTATCCTTGAAGAAGCATCGAAGATTGAAGAGATAGCGAGGATCATTGGAGAAAAGGCTCTACCCGATGCCCAACGTCTGATTCTCTTAGTTGCAGAGATGATAAGAGAAGGTTTCCTCGTTCAACACGCTTTCCATGAAGTTGACACCTATTGTGAACCAGAAAAACAGAGTAAATTACTTAGAACGCTCGTAGAGTTTTACGAACTCACCGAGCCTCTAATCAGGGCTGGAGTTCCTGTAGAGAAGATCAGAGAGTTTAAAAGTATCGTCGAATTGATGAGGTTAAAAGAGAGAAAGGGGGTTGAGCACATCGATAGAGCAAAGAATGATGTTTTAGAAGAGGTTAAAGCTTTGGCGAAGCAGTATGGAGTCGTGATATAAAGATGGTCGAAAAGTACGGTTTGATCTATAAAACAGTACGTGAGATACGTGGCCCCCTCATATTCGTCGAAGGGATCAAAGATGCCCTCTACAATGAACTTGTCGAAGTGAAGCTACCCGATGGTAGTGAGATACTTGGTAATGTACTTGATACGAGTGCTGGATTGGCTATAGTACAGGTCTTTGGAGCTATTCAAGGGTTGGAACTTGGTATAACTGCTCGATTCACAGGCGATGTTATAAGAATCCCTGTATCGAGTGAAGTTATAGGAAGGGTCTTCAGTGGAAGTTATAAGCCGCTCGATGGTCTGCCCCCACCGATCGGTGAGAAGCGTGAAATACAGGGTGCAGCGATAAATCCGACGGCTAGAGAGCCTCCGAGCGAATTCATACAGACCGGTATTTCGGTCATCGATGGTATGAACTCTTTGGTGAGAGGGCAGAAACTCCCATTCTTCTCTGAGGCTGGCTTGCCTCATAACATTGCAGCAGCCCAGGTAGCACGCCAAGCGACAGTTCCGGGTAAAGAGGAAGACTTCGCCGTCGTCTTTTGTGCCATGGGTATCAAACATGAAGAGTACGAATTTTTCAGAAGAGAATTTGCTGAAACAGGCGCCCTTGAAAGGTGTGTCATGATTTTAAACCTAGCCGATGATCCTATCATCGAGCGAATCATCGCCCCCAGGATCGCGTTGACGATCGCTGAATATTTAGCGTATGATCTAGATATGCATGTACTTGTTATGCTGACCGATATGACGAACTATGGTGAAGCTTTACGGTCTATTTCGATAGCAAGAGAAGAGGTTCCCACGAGAAAAGGTTATCCCGGCTACCTATACACAGACCTTGCATCGATCTATGAGAGATGTGGAAAGATAAAAGGAAAGAAAGGATCGGTTACCGTATTCCCCATTTTAACGATGCCTGGCGGTGATATAACACACCCGATCCCCGACTTAAGCGGGTATATTACCGAAGGTCAGTTGATCTTCGATCGAGATCTACATTTAAGAGGTATTTATCCTCCGATCAATGTCCTCCCATCACTCTCCAGATTGATGAAGGATGGTATCGGTCCTGGTAGGACTCGTAAAGACCATAGTGATGTTGCGAATCAACTTTACATGGCCTATGCGGAAGGTGTAAAGGCGAGAGGATTGGCTAGGATCATCGGTGAAGTCGGACTTAGCGAGAGAGAGCGGAAGTATTTAAGATTCGCAGACGAATTTGAAATGAAGTTTGTAAATCAGGGAGTTTACGAGAATAGACCGATAGAGAGGACTTTAGAGATCGCATGGGATTTACTCTCTCTCCTACCCGAGCACGAGTTGATCAGGATTAGGGAAGAGTACATTAGAGAGTTTCATCCGAGGTATAGAAGAGCGTAATGTCAGTTACTTTAAGAAGGGTTAGACCGACAAAAGGCTTCCTGCTCGAGTTAAAGAAGCGTATAGTATTCATCGAGGAAGGCTATAAACTACTTAAATTAAAGAGGGATGAATTGGCCAAAACTATCAGATCTTACTTAGAGTTTTTAGAGGCGAAAAGGGCGGAGTTTGAAGCCAAGGTTGAGAAAGCTCTCAGCAGGATGAGGGCTGCGTACGCATTCTTGGGATCGGGTGAGGTGGAGTCACAGATCAATCCGGTCGAGACGATCACGATTCAAATCTATCCAAAGAGCGTCATGGGGTGCTTGATACCTTATGTAAGAGAGATCAACAAAGTCAAGGTAACGTTGAACCCAGTCTTAAGATCTATCGCAAAAGATTTTGAAGCCTTAATAGAGGATCTTGTGAAGATAGCGGAGGTAGAGTCTTCTATAGAGAGAATAGCTGAAGAGCTAGGCGCGACCAACAGAAAGGTGAATGCTCTAGAAAAGTATGTCATACCCGAGCTTAAGCGCAGCGCAAAGTACATCGAGGATATGCTCGATGAAGAGATGCTTGAGGAGGTTATAAGAACGAAGATTATAAGAAACAAATTGGCGAAAAGGAGATGATTTATGTCCGAATATATCAATGTTAAATGCCACGCGTTGAAGACCCATCTCCTACCCAAGTCTACGATTCTATCACTTAACATGTGTGAGGATTTGAGGAGTATGGTAGATATGCTATTGGCAAGTGATTATAGTGCAGATATATCGAAGTTAACCAGATTAGATGCTCATGCTCTGGAAAGAATCTTTGGCAAGAAGCTCGTCGAACGTTACACAATTCTTAAATCAAATAGTATTGAACGTTACGTTATTCTTAAAGTACGCCATAAAGGATTTATGGGGAGCTCGCTTTGGAGGATCTATGAAGAGGGTCTATGGGGTGTAGAATTTCCCCCTGAAGACCTGATAGGTTTAATCGACGTCTATGCACGTAGACTAGAACTTCAAAATATAATACGAATATTGAGGGGGAAGTTTTCTGAAATTCTCAACGAACAAATTCAAGAGACTCTATTTCCACTAGGTAAGCTCTCCGATATAGACTTTGAAGTCCTTTTAAGAGTTGGGAAGATCGATGATGTTATCGAGAAGTTAAAGGGTACCATTTACGGTGATTTAGATGAAGCTTATAAGTTATCACGTGACCATAAAAGTTCTTTACCAATGGAGATGCAACTTTGGGCCACTTACTATGGTTACCTTATCAACGCGTTATCGAGAATTCCGAAAGATGAATTTGAGAATGTAAAACGCATAATAGGTACTGAGATAGATGCTACCAATACCTTCATCTGCACCGCTTCAGTCGTTTATGGTTATGGCAAGGACTTTGTGAAGTCTATCATCGTACCCTTCTCCTTTAAACTTTCGGTCGATACATTCAAGATCGCGATTCAGGCCGAAAGTCCAGAAGGTTTAAAGAAGTTGTTAAGCCCTTACGCCAAGATAATCGATCATATTGCTAAAGGAGATGATATGTTGGCCCAAGTAGAGCTTTATAGATACATTCGAAGAGAGGCTGAGAGGCAGCTCTTAAAAGATTCTACCCATGCTTACGTAATTTCCTACATGCTATTATGCGAAGTAGAGTTTAAAGATCTAACCATGATGGCATTGGGAAAGCAGTACGGCCTAAAGCCTGAAGAGTTAAAGCCTTACCTTATAAGTCTATCATAAACTTTAATCGAACTAATCGAATTATCGAATTCTCAAAAATTTTAGTCCCTTCTTCCTTAAACATGAGAAGATAAATGCTAATGTAATCGGCCAAAAGATCGCGAGGATCAGGGCTGAGATGAAGAAGACTATCAGTATCTCTGTCTTTGAGGGATCGGTCTTCAACCAGAGCAGGATCAAGAGTATGCCCAGGGCTTGAGTCGCAACAAGTGTGATGAGGTAATCTCTTAACGTTCTTATGGCAAATCTTTGCCTTTCGATATCGCTCTGTTCAAAATACTCTCTAACCATCAGTATTGCACTTTGTAACCTAAGATCGCCGATAAAATACTTTAGCCTCAACTGATCCAGACGAGGAAAGATATCAACAGGCCATAGATGGCGATACCTTCGGCCATACCTACGTATATGATCGTGCGCCCAAAGAGCTCTGCCTTCTCCGTTATGCTAGCGATCGAAGCCGCTCCGGTCTTTCCAAGGGCGTATCCAGCACCCACCGATGCAAGGCCGACAGATATCGCCATACTCATGAATTTCGAAGCTTCAGCCAACGGTTCTGCCGATCCTGCGTAGGCCAGATTTGTCAACACTATCGGGAAGATTGCTAGTAAGGCTATATACATGATTGGCAATCTAATCGAATTTGTCATGATTCAACCCTCCGCTATAGGTATCATATTATGTACTATTAAAGTTTAAATGGAGAAAAAGCGTAACCTGTTCCTCTATAGAATTTTGTGCCGAATTCGTAGTAGAGGAGGCGAAGGGCCTGGATCATCACAACGAGCAATTCTAAAGTTAAGCAGAATAGATTGAGGAACACGTAACCGATACCGATACCCAACGTAGGGCTTGCCAGCATCAATTCATGAGTCACTATAGCAAAAGCTACATGTGCAATGGCGAATCCTGCAAGTCTAGCGAAGGACATCATATTTGCCAAGAATCCGATTGCATCCTCTATTATAGGGCCTATACTCATCGATATACCTTCCTTCATCAGTATCGATTTTACAGGCATCAAAAGGAGGCCACCGATGAAGATAAAGAATGACCAATGGGTAAATACATTCATCGTTAACATAGGAAACTCGATTACTTTGGGTATAACGGTTATACCGATAAAGTGGAACGCCGTTAAGACCAATCCTACGAATGTGATCAAACCTGCCAACCCCCTTTCACCGAAGAGGGCTTCGATCCTTTCACCAGCCCTAAAGCTATTTATCACATTAAAGATCAGGGCGATGAGCATGGCAACTATACCGAAGAATATGGCGAGTTTGATCAACCAGACCACATTTACAGAGTATTTGAGCCAACCGGGTTTTAGACCAGGGATCAGTGGTTGAATCTCCGTTAGAAATACACCTCCAGTCAATAAACCGAAGAATGTAGCAGAAATACCCAAACCTATCATCAACCTCCCAACCCTTTTCATACTCATACCCATTATCGGCTTCTTACGAATATAAGCGAACAGTATCCCTAAAAGAATTATTACAAATCCTTGGCCCGCGTCTGGGAACATGATCCCAAACATGATCGTCCATAGAATCCCAAATATGGGTGTTGGATCGAGCTCTTTGGGGTGTGGTATCCCGTACTGTCTAGTTAAAGTTTCGAATATAGAAAGAATCTTCGGATTCTTCATCACCGTAGGTATAGCTTCTTCATGCTCAGGATCTTCAAAGTAGATGGCCAATTGACCATTTACTTCATCCTTAACTCTTTCTGGAAATTTTTGAATGACATCCAAATTGTCTAAAGGTACCCATCCACTCATCACACTTACCATCTTACTTCTTAACAACTTTGATACTCCTTTGGCGATCTCTAACGAGTACTTGACACGTCTACCAAAACTTAATTTATTCAATAATTCTAAAATCTGATCTTTTCTATGAGTTATCTCTTGCTCAACCCAAGTAACAGCATCCTCTATCCTTCCAGGTACTTCAGGAGGTAGTTTGAATTCTTTAAAATCTGGGTAGAGCGCATCTATAACGGTCTGCCTGGCATCGATCAATCCACCTATATAAAGAAAGACTTCACTTTCAGATATGGGTGCAAATCTATATTGAATATCACTTCTTATTTTAGCTAATTCTTCAACCTTTCGAAGCGAAGTCAATGGTAAAATACCTGCTTTTGTAAATATATGCTCAAAATCACCAAGGCTCTTCGGATCTAACTTTTGCTCCTTCAATATACTGATCGTCGTTCTTAATTCTTTTAGTTGATTAAGACTCGTCACATAACTCTCTAACTTGTTGACCATATCTTCTAACTCTTTTATGGGGATCTTAGTTATTGTTACTTCACTCATCCCTTCTTTAGGTTCTTGAAATTCACCAATCAATTGGTTGTAGAGTAGAGTGAATCTTCCGTAAAGTTCACTATACTTGGCTACTTCATCTTCATTACCCGTCTCCTTCAATCCCTTAAATTCATCCTCACGAAGCTTCCTTAACTCTAAAACACCCAGCTTCCCAAGTTCGCTGAGTATAAATTCTTCGTACTCTGTAAGTGTAACGATGGTCACTTTTTTAACGGGAATTATCATCGCTACGTTGAGCATACAATTATAGATTAAAAAACTTTGCCTTACAATTTCTAAATCTTTAATCGATTAATTTACATTTAATTTTAAATCTTTAATTTAGATCGTATAACTTTCGGTAAACCTTTGCATTGATAATCTAAAATATGGTAGAAGGGTTAGATATTTTAAAATGTAAAGTTGGTTTTTAAATTAAGTTTATTAGTTTGAATCATCAGGGCTTTAACTAAACCTATTTCATAATTTTTAACTATTTAATGCCAAATGAATAAGATTTTATTATCAGTTCGATTTTATTTCTAAAATACTTAAGATTTTGGCCTAAAGTATCTTTGAAGTAGAAGATATACGCACATATCACCACACATAGTGCAGGACCCTTCCACTCTTTTCAGCTGAGTCCTTATCTTATCAAAATGGACGGGGTCGTAAGATAGAGACTTCATAGCTTCCCAATCGAGCCTCGCCCTTGCCAAACTCATCTCCAAATCCTTCTTTAACGTTCTTTCTCTCAACTTGATCAGATCTCCCGCATGAGCAGCAATCTTGGCAGCTATCAACCCTTCTTTTACCTGCTCTACATTGGGTAAAGAGATATGTTCCGAAGGTGTCAAGTAGCATATAAGGTCTGCACCACTCATACTGGCTATAGCAGCACCAATAGCTGCCGCTATATGGTCATAACCTACCGCTATATCTGTAACGAGTGGGCCTAGTACATAGTAAGGAGTACCGTCACTTAATGTCTTTTCCATCCTCACATCTTCTGCAATCTTATCGATGGGCATATGGCCTGGACCTTCTATCATAACTTGTACACACCTTTCTCTCGCCAATTTAGCGAGTCTAGCGTTATTCATGAGCTCTTCGATTTGAAATTCATCATGGGCATCAACGATGCTTCCCGGTCTGAGCGCATCACCGAGGCTGAGGGTAATATCGTATCTTGAAGCTAACTCAAGTAGGTAATCGTAATGAGCATAAAGGGGGTTTTCGAGCCCATTATGAAGCATCCATGCTACAAGTATCGAACCACCTCTACTCACTATACCTGCTGTTCTCCCTACTTTCTTTAACTTCTCAGCCAAATTCTTGGTGACTCCCGTATGAACGGTAATAAAATCGACACCATCTTCAAGGTGTCTTTCGATGCTATTGAAGATAAGATCTTCATTCATATGAATAAAGGAGCCAAATTTCCTCGTCGCTTCGATGTAAGCCTGATAGATCGGCACGGTTCCGAAGGGTACGTGGCAGATCTTGATGAGGCTTCGCCTTATAAGGTCAAGATCCCCTCCTGTACTAAGGTCCATGAGCGTATCGGTACCATAATTTAAAGCTACCTTGGCTTTTTCGATCTCCATATCTAGATCTGCGAAGACTGTGGAAGTGCCAACATTCACGTTCACTTTTGTAGATAACCCTTCACCTATCGCTACCAGCTTTACACCTTCACGCCTTACATTCTTCGGTATGATTACCCTACCATTTGCCACCCTCTGCTTTAAAGATTCTACCGAGAGATTTTCAGTATCTGCTACGATCTTAATCTCCTCCGTTATGATACCTCTTTGTGCCGATTTCATTACGCTCAAGAAGAATCACCTTATTTTAATCTTTGGCCGATTTTTTAAGTCTTTTAATAAGTCATTTATTATTTATTGATAAAAATTCTCAAGGATCGTTCAGATCTCGAAATCAAATTAACAGAGATTATTCTCTTAAGTGGCACTTCATAATGACGGCCTTCAGTACTCGATCGAAGAAAATCAATAAGCTTTAATTTATGAGTTTCTTTAGTAAAATGGAGCTCGATTGTTAACAGAAAAGTTAGCTAGTTTTTACACAGAACTTGACTTTAATAAGTTGGGCGATTATACGATCCATTCAGCAAAACGGTGTATCTTAGATCTGTTGGGTGTCGCTGTAGGTGGATCTAACCTACCATCGAGTAAAAAGGTATTCAATCTTGTAAAGAGTATGGGTGGAAGGTTAGAGAGTAGTGTAATTGCAAGCAATTTGAAGGTGCCGAGCCCGAACGCTGCTCTTGTAAATGGAGTTATGGCCCATGGGTTGGAACTCGATGATGTGGAAAATGAATCTTCATCACATCCAGGCGCTGTAATCATACCCGCAACTCTCGCTATAGCTGAAAAGCTTGAAGCGAGTGGTAAAGAATGTATATTGGCTATAATCGTTGGATACGATCTTATGTTAAGGCTCGGTGCTGCACTTATACCTTCTGCTCACTACGCTCGAGGCTTCCATCCTACAGCTACCTGTGGGGCGTTTGGTGCCGCTTTAGCTGCTGGTATGATCATCGATCTTAATGTAGATGAGATGGTAAATGCGTTGGGCATCGTGGGTAGTCAAGCATCTGGGCTCATGGAGTTTCTTAGCGATGGTTCATGGACAAAGAGGCTCCATCCAGGCTGGGCTGCGCATAGTGGGATAATCGCAGCACTATTGGCAAAGGAAGGCTTCACAGGCCCCAAGACCGTTCTGGAGGGTAGGCATGGGTTCATTAGGGCTCATACCGATCGATACGATCTAAGTAAACTTACAGAGGGGTTGGGTGAGCGATTCTTGATAAATGAAATTTCGATAAAACCCCATGCATGCTGCCGCTATATTCAACCAGCCATCGATGTTGTCTTAAAGATCGTTAGGGAGAATGGGATAAACTCATACGATATAGATGAAGTAATCGTAGGTACCGTCAAGACCGCATTACCGATCGTAGCTGAGCCGATCGAAGTTAAATGTAGGCCGAGAAATATCGTCGATGCCCAATTCAGTATGCCATTCAGCATCTCGGTAGCCATCTTAAAGGGTAGAGCATTTATTAATGAGTATAGTGAGGAGATGATAAAGAATGAAGAGGTTTTAAATTTAGCGAAGAAGGTAAAGGTCATCAACGATCCAGAACTCGATAAAGTATTTCCCAAAAGATGGCAGGCTACAGCTAAAATTAGATTGAAAAATGGAAAGGTCTATGAAGATTGTATCGAAGCGCCAAAAGGTGATCCAGATAATCCATTGACCGATAAGGAATTGGAAGATAAATTTAGAACTCTGGTACAAGGAAGGTTGTCTGAAGATCGGACCGAAGAGGCTATAAAAGTAATTTATAGACTCGATAGAGTGGCCAACATTAAGGAGCTCATCGATCTTTTCACGATCGAAGAGGGTAAGAATTAATAGTAAACACTAATAGTGATTGAGATAATTAGAGGAGTAGCGAAAAGTACCAATCATTTAATAAGCAATAATAAGCAATACATCTAATCTGGACATCAACGTACTAATGAGAGGGCCTTTGCAAGGACTTCAACACCGCGAAGTACACCTAGACTTCCCTTTGCTGCATCTCTTTCTGTGAAGCGGCAAGTATTATCCCTTTTTATTCTTTTATTAACTACCAAGAGTGGTACAGGATCATCGGTATGGGCCTTCAATCGACAAGGTGTAGAATGGTCCGATGAGATCACTATTAAAGTCTCATCAAGATCTAATTGAGGGATGAGCCTTGCGAAGAATCTTCGATCGATCTCTTCGATCACTCTCTTCTTCATCTTAGCGTTACCATCATGCCCAGGCTCATCGGGCCCTTTTAAATGAACGTAAACACCATCAAACTTCTTTAAGAGATCTAACACAACCTCCGCCTTCTTCTCATAATCTCCTAATCCACCCGCTTTTGCAACCTCCATACCGAGTAAGCGAGCGATACCTATTTCTACAGGAAGGTCGGCAATACAGGCGAATCTCATTCCAAACTTTTCATAGATAGATGGTATCTTTGGAAGTTGATTTCCAGCATCTCTTAGGAGGATCGCATTCGCAGCCTTCTTACCCTCCTTCACACGCTTTAGATTGACCGGGTGTGATCGAAGAACCCTTATAGCCTTATCTGAAAACTCATTCACTAAAGATGCAGATAATCGTGATGATTCTTCATTATCCAATGGCAAGCACTTCTGAATACTCTTTGGATAATCAGCACCACTTACAACACCCATGCCACTTACACGCGTATAAGCGGGGTCTGTGTTGGAGATGTTGGCAGAAAGATTTACTCCTTCAACTTTGAATACCACGGTACAACGGTGTGCGACCGTTGGTACAAAATCGAAGCTCGCACCCTTATAAGAAAGCTTCACATACCTTTTGATAGCTTCCGCCAACTCATTGGCTTCTTCACTCGAGATATCTCTACCAGCGCGTCGGTCGATGATCGACAGATCCTCATCAATCGTGGCAAAGTTCCCCCGAAGTGCTAGGTATCCATCACGAAACTCCATACCCGCACCTACCGCTTCGACCACACCTCTACCAACATAATTCGATGAAAAATCATAACTTAACATGTTGAATACCGCGATATCAGATTCGGGCGAAATTCCTTTACCTACCGAGTACACAAGCCCACTTACACCCAACCTTGCTAAAGAATCTAGAGAGGGGGTATATGCAGCCTCCAGAGGTGTAACAAGATTTAAAGTAGGATCTGGCAAATCTCCGGCCCCATCCAATAGCACGTATAACAACTTAACCAAGAGCACCACCGATGATCCTTGATGATCCCATGATATGGGATAAACGGTGGAAAGATTTAAACATAGTATATTGATAGGATAGATTGAGCCAACTTGGCTGAATTAAGGAAGGATTACTTTTTAGACCGATATACGATCATTTCGACCGAGCGTGCAAACAGACCCTTCGAATTTCCATCTGTAATGATAAAAGAGAAGGAAGATGTCTGCCCATTCTGCCCCGGTAACGAATCTCAAACCCCTCCCGCAGACCTGGTATTGGTTTCGAGAGAAGGCTCGCTCATAAAACTCTCTGATACAGAAGGAGAAGTCATTCGCGATTGGTGTGTAAGGGTCTTTCCTAATCAGTACCCCGCTGTAAGTATAAGTAGTAAAGAGGTGTATGGTGATCATCCACTCTATAGTGAACCAGCCTATGGATATCACTATGTAGTCGTAGCCACACCGAACCATAACGAATCCTTCTCTCAGATGAGTGTCGAACAATGGATCAATATATTGACTACGGTTCAGGATAAGGTCCGTTGGTTATACGGCAAAAAACGTGTCGCGTACGTCTCTATATTTATAAATTATGGTAGGGATGCGGGGGCTTCACAGTCACACCCTCATCTCCAGATATTGACACTTCCTCGCCTCCCTCCAATCATCGAGCAAGAGGCCCTCGCTGTTCAAAGGTCTATGCGTGATCTGGGCGTCTGCCCCATGTGTTCGATCTTGAATATAGAGTCTGGTGGCCCCAGGCAGATACTTGCTACAAATTCTTTTGTAGCATTTTGTCCATGGTCACCTACTCATTCTTTTGAATTCTGGATCTTTCCAAAGAGGCACCAGGTTAGCTTTTTGCGTGTTACTCAAAAGGATATTCGAGACCTATCTATAATGCTTCGCTCCACTCTCGGTGGTTTGGCGAAATCGTTAAATAACCCTTCATTCAATCTGGTCTTTCACACATCATCCGAAAAGAAAGCGACCCGCCAAATTCATTGGCATATTGAAGTCTATCCTCAACTCGAAAGGTGGGCTGGTTTTGAGAAGGGTAATGGTATTTACATCGTTCAAGTCCCACCAGAGCGAGCGGCAGAAATCTTAAG
>JANXEG010000029.1 GCA_025058425.1 Nitrososphaerales archaeon | reverse complement strand
CCAACCCCTACTCCCACACCAACACCCACTCCTACTCCCACGCCTACGCCTACACCAACACCCACACCCACACCTACACCTACTCCAACCCCTACACCCACACCAACCCCAACACCCACTCCTACTCCTACGCCTACACCAACACCGCCTAGAGGACCCTGCATCATCGCTACCGCTACTTACGGTTCAGAGTTATCTTCTGAAGTCGATTTCCTGAGGAGTTTTAGAGATCGTATCGTATTATCGACATTCGCTGGTAGCAAATTCATGGAACTCTTCAATGCATGGTACTACTCATTCAGCCCATCGATCGCTGAATTTATATATCAATATCCGATCGTGAAAGAAATAACGAAGGTTATCCTTTATCCACTCTTTGGAATACTACACTTTGGTGTTATCGTGAATAATTTATTTAACTTTAATAATGAATTGAGTGTTGTAGTTACGGGTATGGTGGTGAGTGCTTTAATAGGCGCTGTATACTTTGCACCTGTAATCCTAATACCGATACTTACCAATAGAGGGTTAAAGAGAGCGATCCTAAAGTTAAAGCTTCGGGTTCCTTTATTGGTATGGCTCATGAGCATCATGATGATCATTTTAGGAGAATTGGTGCTATCATCGATCGTGGTGATGATCGGTAGTGGTGCTTTAGTATTATCCACGATAGCGTTAATGGTATGTACGATAGTTGTGAAGTTAGTGAATAAAACGTATAGAGATCAAAATTAGACCGAAGATTAAAATTTAGAGTATGTTTTATGTTTGAATGTGTAGATGGGGTTAGTGTTATAAGGCAAGAATCTTAACGGGTTGATAGATATGGATATAAACACAAAGATCGAGTTGGTACTAAAAGCTCCTACCGAAGAGGTTATTACATTAGAGGATCTTAAAACACTCTTCGAGACTACTACTCATCCGAAGCATTACATCGGATTAGAATTATCTGGACCATTACACTTAGGAAGTCTCATAGTAAGTGGGCTTAAAATCAACGATTTTCTAAAGGCTGGTGTAAGGTGTACGGTATTCCTTGCGGATTGGCATAGTTACATCAATAATAAATTGGGTGGTGATTGGGAGAGGATTAGAAGGGCTGCTAAGTATTATAGTGAAGCATTTCTTTACTTCTGCCCGGGTTGTGAGATAGTTTTAGGTTCAGACCTTTATCGTGGCAATGATGAGTACTGGGCGAATCTGATTCGATTCAGTAAGCAGATCACACTCGCTAGAAATGTACGTTGCTTGACGATCATGGGGAGGAGTGAAAAAGAGAAGTTGGACTTCGCACAATACATCTACCCCATCATGCAGAGTGTCGATATAAAGGCCTTGAATGTAGATATTGCCCACTCGGGTATGGATCAAAGGAAGGTTCATGTGTTAGCGAGGGAGGTCTATCCAAAACTCGGTTGGAAACCCCCTATCGCTATTCATCATAGCCTGTTACCAGGGCTGTCCGAACCTGTAAGTATGGGTTTGGATGAAGATCCTAGATCGGATCTTATCGTGTCGAGTAAAATGAGCAAGTCTAAACCTTGGACATGCATATTTATTCACGATTCTAAAGATGAAATCAAACGTAAATTGAGAAGAGCATGGTGCCCCGAGGGTGTCGTGGAGAATAATCCGGTATTGGAGATCGCCCGTTGCATAATCTTTCATGAATATGAAGCTTTACATGTAGATCGACCTTCGAAGTACGGTGGGCCGATAACATTCAATAGTTATAAGGAGTTGGAGGATGCATATAGAAAGAGAGAAATCCATCCCGCCGATTTGAAAGAGGCAGTTTCTGAAGAGATCGATAAGATCATCGCACCGATTCGAGGCTACTTCGAGAATAAGAAGGAATTGCTTGAGGTTTTCAAATTGAGTGAAGAGTGATCGCACCTTCGTTACCCTCTTTTTAGTAAAGCAAGAGAGTTTAAATTTGAACTTATACATTGATGTTATTCCGGGTGTTACAATAAATTCAATTTCGATCTCGTTGAGAAGAATTGGTGTAAGGTTAATTTAACCAAATTACTTATTTTGTTAAGGGTTTGAATCCAAAATTATTCAACGATCGAAAGGTACTCATAGGTGGTAAAGAGTATAGAATGCAGTTATTGAAGTTTTCCAACGGTTGTTTTCTCTCGATTTCAGAGGATGGTGTAAGTAGATTGGGCTCCATAGTTATGGCTATAAAGGTTGGGGAAAGGGTCGAATCGAAGGTTCTAATTCCGAGTAAGTATGGTGGTGTATTTCTGAATATATTGGGTGAGTTGGTTGCAAATGTTACCAATGGTATCGCTCTAATATCTTATTACGCTTCTAAAGACCTAGATTCAAACTCTATGAGAATGCTTCTATCTGAAATCAAAGATTTTATTTGTAAAGATTAATGATACTAACGGCATATACAAAATATGCAAACAAAATCACATCGAAACTTTCGTCGAGTAACCTTCTTTACCAAAAAATTCTCTTGTCGCCTTCTCCACCTTTACGCGATATTCAGCTGGAGTATAAACTCTGAGTATATCCATGTATCCAGTGATCGATCCTACGAGTGGGAGGTTACTAAAAGGAATAGTCTGATACTCCTTCCCTTCGGCCGTCTTTGATACAAGAATAACAGATGTTGGAATCTCTCTAGCCGATGTATAGGGGATCGATGGTGCAGTAGGAACATCTACATACACACAATCGGGATCCACTCCTGCTTTATTAGCTATTTCGGTAGCGATGCGCTCTCTAATGTGCTTTTGAGTGAATATCCTCTCCATAAACTTATCCTTTCTATGTATCAACTTCTCATATACGCATTTTAACAACTTTCTATCACGATAGCCGATGGCAAATTCTTTCGCCCTCTTCAGATCCTTCTTTCCATGTGCATCAAGGTTCGTTAACATACTCAAAACATACTCATCGGTCAAAGATAGGTATCTCTGCAGATCTTTCGTATCGGTCAGACCCAGCTCGTCATCGGCCAACTCTATGGCGTTGATCAACATGATCTCAGCCGCTCTTACCGTGCGATGGAAGTATACTGCACGGAACATTTCATACCTTGCGATCATCAGGGCTTCGAAAGCGTAAAGTGCAGCGTAATCCAAGGCTAAATGATCATTCACCACTTCAAAAGAATCGATGATTCGGTATACATCGACTTTGCCATATTCAACGCCTGTGAAGTACGAATCACGTAAAAGGTAATCCATTATATCTACACTCAAACCTCCACCCAATATATCATTCACGAATGGCGGGTTACGATCGGAACGTGCTACCGTTAAATCGGCCATATAATCTGGATCGAACCCATACTTCTCTAAAATTTCTTTGATCTCTGTCTCGCGCAAAACTCTCTGGGCAATATCTTCATGAGTGATACCTCTCTTCTCAGCCATGACTTCTTCGATTAGATGAGAAAATGGGCCATGCCCGATATCGTGGAGAAGTGCCGCTAGACGAAGCTCTTGCAACCTTTCATTCTCAAGATAATTTTTATTGATGAGTGTCCTCGTTGCAAAATCTGCCAGATGCATCACCCCTATCGAGTGTTCAAAGCGAGAGTGTTGACCACCGGGATAGGTTAGATGTGCACCGGCCAACTGCTTGATTCTACGAAGTCTTTGAAAGATCGGTGTGTCGATGATCGCCCGTTCTACTTCTGTGACGCGTATATATCCATGTATCGGATCTCTAATTTCAGCTGCTGGTTTCATACTATCAATAATTCTATGATGAACGAATTTTTAAGTATAATGTAAATCGATATCTTGTGTTGGTACGAAGATTAAAGATACCATGGAAAACTTATGATATGATTTTTACAATGTGAAGATAAGGCAAAGATAAAGATAAATAAATAAAAAACGATGATGTTTGAGGATATCTTATCCCATGTGTATATAAAAATCTTAAACTATTTTACTCAATTTTCAATGATTTGCATATATCTTAAATTTTTGATCGGTTATATACTGGTGTACGATCCTCCAGATATCTTCAGCCACATCATTTATCGATCTTTCGCCATCGATGACCTTCCAGCTATACCTTTTAGCTAAGTTTAAGTAATTCTCGCGAACCCTTGCAAGGAAGTTCAAGTCCCTTTCATGAACATCTCTATCAAATTTGCTTCTCAATAGAGATGTTTGAGGGGATATATCGATTACGATCACCAATTTAGCCTTTGGAAGGCCCCGCTCCAGATTTATCAACCAGCTTAAACTTAAACCATTGGCCAAACCATAAGCTAAATTGGATTGGCTGTATCGGTTCAAAATTACAACCTTCCCCTCTTGAAGCCAACCTTTAATATCTTCATACCTCTCCCATCGATTTGTAGCAAGGAGTAAATGTCGAACTCGAATCGAATAAATCCTCTCTTCGGTAAGAGAAGCCCTGATCTCCCTCCCTATAGGTGTAGAGTAATCTGGAAAAGATATCAATTCTACTTGGAAACCCTCATCTTTTAACCGCTTCATCAATATCTCACTTTGAGTCTTCTTACCAGACTTATCCAATCCTTCTATCGCTATCGCGATACCTTTACCAAACCTATTCATTCCACTCAAAAAGTTAGATCATTTTAATATAAATAGCTCACTCATTGAGCAATTTCTTGCTTCATCCGATCTCTATAAGAGATGGCATTATAGCATTAAGAATCGTAAGATTAAGATTTAATGGTCTTACTTAAAACCTCTAAACATCGATATACGTCTTCTTCATTGTTATAAAAGTGGGGTGAAATTCTTATACCATTCATCCTTGCTGCAACTATTACCCTTTCTTTCTTTAATCTTTCCACAACTCTCGCACAACCATCGACCTTCAAATTGAATATACCTGCCCTTTGTGAAGGATCTTTCGGTGTTTGAGTAGGTATACGGAGCTTATCGGCTTCTTCGAAGATTATATCACCCAATCTTTTCAATCGAGATTCTATCCTTCGTATGCCTACTTCTAAAAGCATTTGCAAAGAAGCCCTTAAACCATAAATACTGGAGAAGTCTAAGCATCCAATTTCGAATCTTCTTGCACTCTTCGCTAACTTCATATGTGGTGAGAAGTCATCGGGCCTCTCGACACTAGCCCAACCTACGTATGGGCTTTCAAGTTTTACAGATTTACTCACGTAAAATATACTCACACCGAATGGTGAGAGGAGCCATTTATGGCCTCCAGCGGAGATAAAGTCTGCGTACCTTGCTTCTACTGGAATCGCCCCCAACGACTGAACAGCATCTACGAGTAGAAGGCATCTACCTTCGGTCAATCTCCGTAGCTCCTTTAGATCGATTTTGAACCCATTGCCGTATTGGACATGGCTGATCGCAACCAATCTGGTTGAGCGGTCGATACTTCGATCTATATCTTCTAAGCTAATGGTCCCATCATCTCTGTGCTTTACAATCTTTACATTTACACCTATTCTCCTTAACTTCAACCATGGGTAAATGTTACTTGGAAACTCTAAATCTGTAATGATGACACTATCGCCCTTTCTCCACCTTAAACCATGTGCGACGACATTGATCCCCTCTGAAGTATTCTTCAATAGAGCGATTTCTTCGGGTGAAGCATTGATCAAATTTGCAGCCAACCTTCTTACTTCATCAGCGGCCCTTACCCATTTCTCCCAAGCAGATTCCGCTTCCAACATCCTCTCCCGATAAAATATTCGAATATCCCTCCAAGACCTTTGAGGGATTGGGGATACCGATGCGTTATCTAAATAAACTACTCTCTTCGTTATAGGAAATTCTATTCGGTAATCATCGAGTTCCAATAATTTCACCATTCGATCCTTAAAATTACTAAGCATTTCATATTAAACTTATCAACGCTAGATTAAAGGTAAATGTTAACCATGATCAATAGGAGAAATATGCTCGTAACAAGTATACCTCCTTTTCTTGCAAGTTGAACGATCTTATCCAATCCGATCGATAAAGAACTGAGGAAATCCTTCCCTATTACTCTCACATCAGATTCGCACTCCTTCACTATTGCAGATGTTGGTACCAATCGGCTTACTGCCCTTTCGACCATCACATTAATCATCTTCGCCATATTTTTTACGTCACTTACACTTCCCAACGCTAGGTACCCTTTCGCATTCATAATCCTTCCTGCAGAGAAGTGTGTATCGGTTGTACATAATTCTAATTGAGGCGCAATACTTCTACTTAACTCACTCATTAAATTCTCTCTAAATCCTACGATAGCATTATTAGCATCGACGACGGTGATGCTATACTTATTACCGTTAACTTCTATTACAAAAACTCCGATACCAGCAGGTCCTACATCCTTACGGAGTTCAAAATTAAATTCCGATGAATGTGCCACACCTACTTTAAAGGTATATTGAGGTAGATCCTTCAATTTATTTATTAAAACTTCAGATGCTTCAATAAGATCATCACAATCATCTTTACTCAGCATCTCACCTTGTGAGTTATGTGCATCGATCACGATAGTGCGAATAAAGCCGGCTCGATATGCCAAAGCATCGATCCTTTCTTTTACTATCTGTGGGATATCCTCCATACCATGTGGAGAGAGGGTCAGTATTATCATAACTACTTTACCAAAAGCGATACCAGTGGCCGTAGCCTTCCTTACCGTGATCGAGTAAGGTTGTGTACATGTTTGAGAAGAACTCACAATACTTAATCTATTCATAGATTGAAGAAACCTTTTAATCTCTCTTTCGGATGGTAGATCGAATTCATGAGTAGAAATGCTATGGAATACTAATGGTTTATAGCCTTGATTATAAAACCATTTATAAATTTCGTAAGGGATATTGTAGCTTCCTACGGGATGTAGAGGGCCAGAATGTACATTTGAAATTACAAGTAGAGGTTTAATATGCCCATCTTCAAAAGATAGTGTAAAGGTTTTTAGCCTCGCATCGATACTGACTTTTTCTAATATCCCTTCTAATATGCGTTTATCGTCTTCAGCCCACGCTAAAAGAAAAGCCTTTAATAACTTAAATGGTCTAATATTCGTCAACTTCCAACTCAATCGATCTAGGGTTACAACGTATGTTACCATGGTGATTATGGAGATAGGGGCTATAAATACTGCAGAAGAGTGATCAAATATGGGCCGATTATAATCGATGATGGGTATTGATAGTAATGCAGGTTGAATAAGTGCTACCAATAAGGCGTAATAAACTCTATCTGTGAATATAGATCTGATCACTAAAAAGCGTAAAGATGCGGAGAAGAAGAAACCTAGAATGAGTAAATTATAGAGCACTTGAGGTCTTGATAAAGATAGAGTTGTGATGAATCCAATGATCACTGTGAATAAACAGAGGGAATTAGATGCGAAGGATAGTGTGATAAGGCGTCTGAATGTAGCTAGTCGGCTCTTCATCAGTAATAAACGGTCTATAAGGATAGTGATGAAGAGTAAAGATGTAAAAGTGATGGCAGAGGTGAATATCGCTGTAATATTTAAGTGGTGAATAAGTTTGGGCATAATGAGTATAAGGAGTGAAGTAGGTAATGTGATGAAGATCGCTTGGAGTGTGGAAGGGAGCCGAAAGAGTAATCTGTATCTACGGCTAATATTTTGTGTAAGATCTCTCTGAGTTATAATTCCCACCCTGCTATCCTTAAATCCTAAGTGGCCAAGAGACGAATTAGAATCGAGATTACGATGATGATTACCGAAGTTATTACCACCAGCTCTGGCTTGACCTTCACACCCTTCGTCTCATCTTCGAAGAATCTCAATAGACCTGCACTAGAAGCTGGCATCGGTGCTTCACGTTTCCTCTTTTTGCTACTCATACCGTTCATGTATGGGAAAAAGGTAGTTAAATTCCTTACTCTTCAGGCTCATTATCAAATGAATAATTGCACATTGTACATAGTAGGTATTTATAATTTCGATAAAAACTGCACATAGGAGTTTATATATTGTGTTGTTCTCCTTAAATCTAGGAAGACTTCGATTTGATAGTAGCTATATTTGAAGATGAGAAGTGGGATAATCTACTACCGATGAGTCTGATGCATCCGACCTGGGGGTTAAGATGTGGCACTTCGTCACTTTATGAGAAAATTCATTCAAAATTTAATGATTTTCGAATTCTTCTTTTTACAAGAGATTACCTGGCTCGAGCATTAAATAGTGTAAACCTCCCGATCAATGAGCCCGATAAGATAGATGATCACACCTTGCTGCTAAATGGTAGAGTTTTGATGGATTCTCGATTATCGGCCCAACTTAAGAATCTACCATTAAATACGATCGGAATGAAAGGTGATACGGTGATCTTTGCTTATATTAGCGAAAGGGTTGCTAAACAGATTTCACAGATGTTATGCAAACCACTCTCCCAAAACCTTTTGATGAACTTAAGTAGAGAACTCGATAATCGATTATCTTTAGATTGGGTAAAGATGATCGATTATCCATGGGATCTGATCAACCAAAACCCTTTCTCACTTTTGGACGATGTACCCAAGGATGGGTGTATTAAAGGTAAGGTTGAAGAATCGGTAAAGATCCTCGGCCCACTTTCTCAACTTACCGTAAATGAAGGCTCTGTTGTAGAGGCTGGGAGTATAATAGATGTAAGGAAAGGGCCTGTATTGATCGATAGAGATGTTGAAGTACAACCACTATCCTATATCAAAGGGCCTTGCTACATCGGTAGTGGTACAATCGTGTATGGTGCGAGGATCACGGGGAATTGTAGTATAGGGGAGGTGTGTAGAGTAGGTGGTGAAATTGAAGATACCATTATCCATGGATATTCGAATAAAAGGCACCATGGTTACATCGGCCATTCGTACATTGGTGAATGGGTGAATATTGGGGCTGGAGCGACGAACTCAAATCTAAAGAATACATACGGGACTGTACGTATGAAGATTAAAGATAGTATAATTGATACGAATAGCCAATTCGTCGGTTGTTTTATTGGAGATCACGCAAAGGTTGGTATAAATGTATCGATCATGGCTGGCAAGAAGGTGGGGATCTTTTCACATGTACTCGGCTTTGTGGATGATGACGTCCCACCATTCACGATCTGGGCCAAAAGCCTTGGTAAAGGTGCTTACGAACTCTTTTTAAGTTCTGCAATCGATATACAAAGAAGAGTCTTTGAGAGGAGGGGAAGGGTTCAAACAAGGAGAGATATCGATTTAATAGAATATCTATTTTACATGACCTCGAGAGATCGGGAAAGATGTGGGGTGATGAAAGGTACTTTTTGATTTTTACGAATAACTCATCACTTTCAAATGAATATGTCCTTTAAGTAATGTTCATATAGGCTATGATTTTTAAATGTAAAAACAGGAGAGCGTTTGAATTGAAGATACCTAAAGAGATTAGAACGTACTGTGCAAAGTGTAGAAAGCATACGCTACACACCATCTCCCTCTATAAGAAGGGTAAGGAGAGGGCATCGGCCATAGGTGCGAGAAGGCATGCTGAAGATAAAAAAGGTTATGGAGGGCAAAAGTATCCGGAGTTGGTTCGTACAGCAAAGACCACTAAAAAGCAGACCTTAAAGTTAAAGTGTAGAGAATGTGGTCGAGAATCCTTAAGAAAAGGGATTAGATTAAAAAAGGTTGAAATCGTAACTCAGTGATATGGTATGAGGCGTGAAAGGATACTTATACCGAGGCCAAGAAGTAGTTTTATTTTAGTACAGTGTAACAATTGTGGAAATGAGCAGGTCGTATTCTCAGCAACCACACATGATATTAAGTGCAGAGTGTGTGGGAATCTATTGGCTGAAAAGACTGGCGGAAAGGCTAAGATCATCGGTACTCAAATAAGAAGGTTAGATTAAAGAATTGAAGGGTGAGAAGTGTGAAGGTCGAAGTGGAAGAAATCCCTGAAGAAGGAGAGTTGGTGATCGCTACCGTTAAAGAAATCACTCCACATGGTGTATATGTCTCTCTCGACGAATATCGAGGTATGCTCGGCTTTTTACATGTATCTGAAATATCGACCGGATGGGTGAGAGATATTGAGAAGTTTGCGAAGGTGGGGCAAAAGATGGTGCTTAAAGTGATTAGAGTCAGTAAAGCAAGAAAAGAGATAGATCTATCACTTAGAAACGTTACGGAGGAGGAGAGAAGAGAGAAGTTAATTCAAATCAAGAGGGCAGAGAAGGCGGAAGGGATCTTTAAAACTGTGAAGGAGAATTTAAATTTAACACCCGAAGATAGCTCGAAGTTCAAGAATATTTTAATTGAAGAGTTCGGTGGTTTGTATGAGGCTTTTGAGCAGGTGACAAGAAAAGGGAGGAAGGTCCTAGAAAGATTAGAACTCCCTAAAGAATTCATCGATACGTTAGAAGATGTGGTTAAAGAGAAGATAACAATACCTACAGTACAGGTGAGAGGTATCATCGAAATTAGGGTCGGTGCACCAGATGGTATACATATAATTAAGGAAGCTTTACGTTCAGCTGAAAGTGTCAAGGTAGGTGGTTGTAAAGTTATGATCAGCTATATCGGTGCACCACGTTATAGGATAGTGGTGGAAGGTGAAAATTATAAATCTGCCGAAAAAGCTTTAGAGGCAGCGATCCATAAAGCAAAAGAAATTATTGAAAAGAAGCACGGTAGTTTTAACTTTATTAGGGAGAAGAGTGGAGGTTAAATCTACAGTTCGATAATTCGACGATCTTTATGAAAAAACTTTTAAGGAGATGTAATAGCTGTGCTATCTACACTCTTAAAAGCCATTGTCCAAAGTGTGGTGGTGAAACTTCCTATCCTCATCCAGCACCATTCTCACCCGACGATAAATACGCTCGGTATAGGATAGCTGAAAGGTACACATCTAGCTAGCTTCTAGCTTATAGCTTATTAACAGAATGTTGTGGTAAATATTTGATTTATGATCAAATATTTGATCGACCATTAAGTTAATTGGGTCTATGTTTATACGAATTATTACGTGGTAAGAGTTTAGAGGTTTTCGAAAATCGATACTTCTTGCAAGACCACGGTTTTTAGTATACATTAATAAAAGATAATGGTCTCCTACTTCACGATTTTATATATCAGCACACCAGCGAATATTCCGGACTTGGCCTCTCTAATGCTGGAGGATGCGAACGCGAGCCTAAGTGGCCCATCACCATCGGGAGGGTATTTTAAATCATAGACGTATATGGCAGTGTATCCTGGCTTATATTCATCCGATTGGTCCACCAACCTTCCAAATTGATCAAAACGCCCATATGTAATAGGTGTGAATGGTAATAACTTCCCCATTAGTGTACTTTCCCAAAAGTAAGGTTTTGGTGTAAATTCATCTTCATAGAGGTATTGGCTGATATTCAATCCACCTATTCTTATAAACCATTGCTTCTTGCTTTCATCACCACCGCCTCCAAGAATATAGTATGTGAAATCACGAGTCTTTATAGCCTGACCTACCACGAAGATCAGCACGTAATCCGCCTTTAGATCGTTAAGTATCCTTAATGATGTATGTTCATCTGACATAAACATCCTTCCCAATTGGGCGATACGTGTGGAGTTGATAGTAGCATTATCCGCTAAGCTGGTTCGATTACCCATGACCGTAATCCAGTAACCATAGTCCCACCAGGATGCGAAGACTGCATTTGGATCTGTATTCTCCCTCATCCACTTCAAAGCCTCAAACCAGTCTGAAAATTGAATACGGTAGCCTGTTCCAGCATTTACTATACTTACGGGCATATCTGCAGATTCCAACCAATTTACTCGTGGATAAACTACGGGAAGAGTTAATAGCGCAATCATACATACTGAATATAGGACTTTTACTTCACTTCCTACCGGTTTGGCTTTGAACTTTTTCAAACTCGGTTTAGCGATCTGTTTTATTATGGTCGATGTAAGTTCGGTAAAACCTATACCAGCTAGGATCGCTATCGCCAATGAAGAATACACCATGAGGCGGGAGAATGACGATGCTATGTATATGCCCGATGTGCTCAAAATCAAGATAAATATGTAGTGAAGTCCTCTCTTTCTCAAAGCGATGATCGCACCAAAACTGGCTATGATGAGGAGTATGGAGTATGAAGAGAAGTAGTCAGAACCGGTAGGTACAAAATGTTCGGCTACAGATTCGACCAAAGGATTACCAGATCTTATAAATGGGAATACAACCGTTAGATACCTTCCACTTACACCATATACTCCTCCAAAGCTTGCTATGATCGAGATGAGCAATACTATGCTAAAGAGTGTTATTCCCAAAGTCTTCCAATAGGATCTCACAAAGGGTGAACTCCTGATTAAGTAAGAGATGATCGTAAAGAGTAATCCGAATAGGATTACCAGGCCTGCAGGATTGGCGATGATGCCAGGTCCTGGTCGAGGAAAGATCGAGCTGAAGATCAAATTTGTGGCTACAATCACACTACCTGCATAGACGGTCCTTCTCAAATCGATATCCTTGATGAATGGGGCGATAAAGAAGAATATCCCGAAGACTATGTTAAAGTAAAGAGAACCTCCCCATGATGTATTGGCATAGCCGAGTAAGAATCCTACGGCAAAGGCACGAAGTATCAATTCATTTTTATTCACCTTTATATCGTAAAGGGTGAGGAATAGGTAACAGGCGAATACCGCAAGTAGAAGTGCGAAAGGTTCCGATTTAAACCAACCAAGATTTCCACGATGAATGATTGGTGGTGAGAGGGCGATGATAAGTGATGATAGAAGACCAGCACCTACCCCACTCACTTTCTTCACAAATAGATAAATTGCAAATATGGTGAAAGATCCTGCAAAGACTGGAAATAAGACTAAGAAATCATACAGAGAGATCGATAAGCCAAATATGTTTTTAGCTATGAGGTAAAGTAATGCACCAGCGAAGTGGAGGCCGACTTGTGAGCTAACGGCTACATTTCTCCCTTCCGGATACCATGCACGTTTGTCGATCCAAGTAAAGTAATCGAGTAGGCCAGAGAAACCTTTACGCTCAAAACTATCGACGATATATTTCGTGGCATGGTAGTCAAAGTAGGGATCGAACTCATTCAAATAGAATCCATACTTAGCAGGGTAGATTCTAAGTATGAGCGCTATGGAGAAGATCGCAACTAGAGCCATCATTAATAAGGCGGTACGTCTTTCAACCTCCGGCCTTTTGAAGAAACTTCTGAGCTTTAATCTACTTAACCTAGAGGATGTAGATGATGCCAAACCTCCCTTCTAAATTTTGAATCAAAATATCTCCTATTAAATCTTCCTATTTCATTTAGCAATACTAATGAATGGGTTAACTTTAACAAAAAACTTATTTTTAAAGCTCTTGAATAGTTACTTAATGTTAAAGAGTGGGAAAGATGGTTAAGAAAGATCGTACCGCTGTTACATTAAGTAAGGAATTGTCTGATATGCTCAAGGAGAGGGCGAGGCGAGAAGGGATAAGTGTATCTGAGTTATTAGAGAAGATTATCTTGAAGAGTGAGCAACCAATAGAAGTTGAACGCATCTCACTTAGGCCGATATGTCACACATCAGCCTGCCATGACTTTATGAATGAAGTGGGGCAAAAGAGTGTTGTAACGGTATTTATGACTACCGATAGGTTCATACGTGAGCCTGATGGATCCTATCGAATAGTATGGTCGTGCAATCATGGCCTTTACTGCTCGAACCCAAGCTGTGAAAAATCTCATAGAAAATAGATCTTTATATCAAAATTCTAACATGATGGGAGATGTTAGGGCGATTGTAAATTACTAATACAAAATTACAAAGTACAAACAAAAATTTAAATCGATAGAAGCTTCTTAAAATTTTAAGTGTTGAAAGTAACCGATGTGAGTTTTGGAAACACCTTACTCCCTCAAATAATTCTGGGCCATCTACCCTTTATAGGAGAATCGTACCAAGGCAGATCGAAAAATCAGATGTATCTTGAAAGGTTCTCCGATGTGAATGAGATCGTGAAGATAGTATTGAGGGCTATGGAGTATGGTATAGATGTTTTAAGTGCCCCATCACCATCCGATGGTAAAGTCGCTCAACGTTACTTTAAAGCGATCGATAAAGTAAGGGATTCATTAAATGTAAAGTTACGTATGATACCATGCATAGGTCTGCCGATTGTACTCGATGGCAAGCCGATTCACGTGTATAGGAGGTGGCTCACTTATCTACACTTTGAGAAGAAGCTGGCAGATGAGTTAGAGGAACGGTATATCAACGACCCCATCTTGCAATGTAGAGAGAATTGGGTAGAGGATTTCCCAAGAGCTCTACAGAATTTAAAACCCTACTCGGACCGGGAATGTGAGAGGCTTGAAATCGACTTTAAAACATTCGATGATATATTGCTTCAAATTAGAGATTATGATTTGATCTTTGTAGAATTAGGTTCAGAAACGGACTTTCTATCTATGGTTGGTAGAATAGATCTAATTGGTGAATTGATCGAACATGTAGAGAGGATTTGTAATGTTAAAACTCTTCTCGGCATTCATCACGCTGGTGTTAGCATACCAATTTTAGACGATTCTGGACTTGATTTTGTAGGTTATCTCACACCTATCAATCCACTAGGTGTTATGATGTTCCCTACACCAGATTTAGCTATCAAGGCGATCAAAAATGCCAAAAAGCCTATAATTGCCATTAAACCCTTTGCTGGTGGTAGAGTAAAGCCAAAGGATGCATTTCAATACATCTTTAATGATATTGGTGTTAATGTATGTATGATAGGTGTCGCTTCGATCGAGGAGTTAGATGAGGATATACGTATAATTCAGCAGATATTCAAAATATGAATCAGCTTCAGATCTAATCAATCTATTTTAAATTTTTACTCAGCTGAAGTATAAGGATAAGAGTAATTTCGCCTTTAAATCTCAAATGGTTTATTAGAGTTGGTGATGATCCTTTTACAATTGCATATCCATCCTAATTTTATCACAAAAATATATATGGAGGTTTTATATCTTTGAAGTTTGAGCAAATGGGATTTTTCATTCATCATCCTCTAATCGAATTTGAAATAGTGATCGAAGATATCAATAAACTTCGTCTTCATGAAGAGGTTCTGCCTGACGCTCTAATCAAACTCGAAGATCAGATAAAGCGAGATGGGTATCTAAAGCATCCCGTAATCGTCGATATAAATACGTATATAGTGCTTGATGGTGTACATCGAGTAGTCGCTACAAAGAATATAGGTTGCCGCTTTATCCCCATCTGCCTGGTAGATTACAAGAATCCATACATAGCAGTTTATAATTGGTATCGAACCATAAATGGTCCATCGAATTTTGAGAAGGTGGTGGAGATAATCAAAGGCCTCAATTTTACCATTGAACGTTGCTTAAAAGATCATGCCCATAAAATCGTAAATAAGCGAGAAGCAATAGCCGCACTTATTTCAAATGAAGATGCACGATTAATATTAGGTTCTTCAATGAGTATTAAGGAGACGTATGATATGATTAAAAGGATCGAAATCGTTCTTAGGGCCAATGGTTTCTCGATCAACTTTGAAACTGCCGATGATGCACACAGTAAATTGATTAATAATGAAGTCCTCGCATTGTTGGTAACTCCGAGCCTTTCGAAAGAGGATATTATTAATACAACTTTAGCTGGGAAGGTCTTCGCACCAAAAACGACGCGCCACGTGATTCCAGCCCGTCCCCTCTTCATTAATATTCCTATTGAATGGTTGAGTGGAAGGATGAGCCTTGAAGAAGCGAACAACGCACTTGTGAAGTACTTGTCAACTAAGCAACTTGTATTATTAACAAAGGGGCAGATCCTCGATCGTCGGTATGAAGAAGAAATTTATATATTCAGATAGGTGTTATAAAATTGGTATTGGTAGTTAAAATTTTAATCGCCGAACCGATTCATGAAAAGGCTATTCAAATGTTAAAAGACGCTGGATTTCAGGTCGATCTTGAATACAACCTTTCATATGAAGATCTTAAAAGGAAGGTTCAAGACTATCAGGTCCTTATCGTCAGGAGCCGAATGAAGGTTACAAGTGAAGTCATAAATGCTGCTCCCAATTTAAAGGTTATAGGAAGGGCTGGTGTGGGCCTTGATAATATCGATCTCGAATCGGCCCAAAAGCGAGGTATCAAGGTTCTATCGACCCCTGAAGCTTCAAGTGTGGCTGTAGCTGAAAACGTCTTCGCCCTTCTACTCAGCTTATTTAGAAAGATTCCTATTGCGGATCGTGGCATGAAAGAAGGTAAATGGTTAAAGCATGAACTTATGGGCTTTGAACTTCGTGGAAAGCGACTCGGTATAATAGGGTTCGGTCGCATAGGTAGAGAGGTTGCGAAGAGGGCGAAAGCCTTCGATATGCATATTCTAGTATACGATATTGTAGATGTTAGTGAAGTAGCTAGTAAGTTGGGGGTAGAAGTAGCTCCAGATCTACCATACTTGCTCCGCAATTCAGATATTATTTCAATTCATGTACCCTTAACACCAGAGACTTATCACATGATTGGTAAGAATGAAATTTCTATGATGAAGGACGGTGCCTACCTTATTAATACATCACGAGGTGGTGTTATCGATAGCAAAGCGCTATTTGAGGCTCTAAAATCTGGGAAGCTCGCCGGTGCTGGATTGGATGTCTTTGAGAGTGAACCCCCAAAGGGTTTGGATGCTGAATTGGTCAAGTTAGAGAATGTAATCGCAACTCCACACATTAGTGCTTCAACTTTTGAGGCGCAAGAAATGATAGGGATTGTAATGGCTGAGAAGATCATCGAGACTTTTCGCGATGAGTCTAAAGTGTAACCTATGATAGTATTATAATTACGAGTGTGAGTAATTGAGTAATAATAGT
>JANXEG010000028.1 GCA_025058425.1 Nitrososphaerales archaeon | reverse complement strand
AAAAGAAATGAAATGCTGTTCAGAACCATTTCCATTAATCATCATTAAAGAATATCTTGTAGTAGCTAAATTTTGATATTTTTGCAGTTATTTTGGGCAATTTTTAGGTTTATTTACATATTTGAATATGAATGTGGTTGAACCATTTATTCTATACGTTAGTAAGGTTCTTTGATAAGGTTTCTAAAACTTTTGGTTTGGGATTCATAGTTGAAAAGCTGTAGAAATTTTAAGATGGGTGTAACATTTAAGGAACTTTACAAGAAATGATGCCGAACTCTCGAAAAATAGGTAAATCAAAGGCATAACTGTATCTACTACTCAGCTTATCAAAGGCTTTGCCTGTCTTCTTTCGTCCAACGGGAGTTTTCCTCGTAATGTTGAAGTGTTCTATAAATCTGGAGTTGAAACTTAAGATGATATGAGATTGAGTTCTTGTAGGAATATCAAGGCATTTAGACCAAAACCTATTCTACGACATTTGGCTTACAACGAGCATTTTAAGCTTGTATTAAAAGTTCAAACGCTAGATTATCATCTAAAGCATCAATTATCTTCTAAATTGTCCATAAAGATTTATCGCAAGGTTAAAGAGTATCAGGATGGTTATTCTTTTTAGTTCATGGTTATAGATCTAGAATCAGCGGATATACAACAACTCTTAAAGGATCGTAGGTTTAGCTACTTACTATCCCCTGTCAAGGTTCTTGTAAAGAAGGGGCTTCCGAGAATAGAGGTAGGATCCATTCAGATTGAAGAGCTTAAAGAAAGAGACCTTTTAGAGATGCCTCGATGGATGGCTGAAGTTTTAAGCGAGTTAGGCTTTATAGAGATACAAGAGGAGAGTTTTGATATCGAATTACTGAGAGCGTTAAGTAGAGAGAAGGTGCAAAGTTCATCACAATTATCCACGCTGAGGAGCGATTTTTATTTGAGAATGAAGAATTATTTGAATGAATTAAGATCTTATTGTGAAAAAGATAGTTCACGTAGGGCAGAATTTGATAAAATTTCAATTTTATGTAGAGATCTTATTACGATTCGTGTATGTAAACTTTTATATAATGCGTGTAGCTCATCATTACCTGCAGAACTTTTAGAAAAGATACCATTCGAGGAAAGAGTGCTTCTCGAGCGTGTGCACAAGATTATTGAAGATTGGAAGAAGAATATTTTGGAGGTGTTTTAGGAATGAGTGAAATGACGAGTGCAAAGCTCACTGAGCTCTTTACCGACTTTTTGAAGGGTTTTAAATCGAAGGATGGGAGCTTCAAGTACAGAGAGAGGCTCGCCCAACTCCCCTCTAGGGGAGGAAAGTCGCTCATTGTAGATTTTGATGATTTGAATTTGTATAATATAGATTTAGGATTAAAGTTATTGACCGAACCCGTCGAAACTCTAAATAGCTTCGATAAAGCCGCTTATGAAGCATTAAGATGGGAGAATCCGAGTTACGCAGATAAAATTCGAAGAGATTTAAGAGTTAGAATCAGGAACCTTCCGGATAAACTCTCTTTAAGAAAGTTAACGACAGAGCATTTAGGAAAGTTGGTAGCGGTCTCTGGTATGGTGATTCGTGCTTCAGAATTGAAACCTTTGGCTATGAAAGTCGCTTTTAAATGTAAAAAATGTGGTAATACTTCGTATGTTGAACAGACGGGAATTACGTTAAAAAAACCTACAAAGTGTGAATGGTGTAATGAAACGAAGAATTTTGATATGGATGAAAAGAATACCGAATTTATCGATTATCAACTGATAAGGTTACAGGAGTTGCCCGAAGAGTTGCCACCGGGCCAACTTCCCCAGTATATAGATGTAAATCTGACTGGCGATATTGTAAATACTGCCCGGCCTGGTGATCGTGTAATTGTAACGGGAATCGTTAATGTTGAGCAAGAATATTCGACGGCTGGAAAGCTTCGAATATTTAAAACGAAGATTCAAAGTAATTATATAGAGCCTTTAGCAAAGGGTCCTGAAGATGTAGAGATTACGAAAGAAGATGAAGAGTTGATCAAGAGTATCGCTAAGGAAGAGAATGCATATGAGAGGCTCATCGAATCGGTCTGCCCTACGATCTATGGCTACCATACACAGAAAGAAGCAATATTGCTCTCAATAGTCGGTGCACCTCAAAGGGTCCTTCCAGACGGTACAACTATTCGAGGCGATATCAACATTCTACTTGTTGGCGATCCTGGAACTGCCAAGAGCGAGCTTTTAAAGTATGCAGCTAGGGCTGCACCCCGTGGATTGTACACATCGGGTAGAGGTTCTACAGCGGCCGGTTTAACGGCTGCCGTAGTGAGGGATAGGAGCGGTATGATGATGCTCGAAGCTGGTGCCGTAGTTTTAGCGGATCAGGGTGTGGCAGCCATCGATGAATTCGATAAGATGAGGCCCGAAGATCGAAACGCTCTCCACGAAGTTATGGAGCAGCAGACCGTAAGTGTCGCTAAGGGCGGAATCGTAGCTACGTTGAATGCAAGAACGTCAATAATCGCTGCTGCCAACCCGATATTCGGTAAATACGACCCATATCGAAATATCGCCGATAACGTAAATTTACCGATACCGCTCCTTACACGTTTTGATCTAATATTTGTAGTTAGAGATATCCCCGATAGAGCCACGGATGAGGCACTTGCCAAACATGTTTTAGCCATACATAGAAAAGGCGGTTATGTTACAGCCCCACCGATCGAATTTGGATTGTTGAGAAAGTACTTGATCTATGCGAAGAGGATCGAGCCAAAACTCACCAAAGAAGCCGAAGATAGATTGTTAGAGTACTATTTGCAGATGAGAAGTATGGGGTCTGAGCTCATGATCACCGTAACACCAAGGCAGTTAGAAGCATTGATCCGATTGGCCACCGCAAGGGCAAGGCTCATGTTAAGGGATAAAGTCACTGAAGAGGACGGGTTGAGGGCTATAGCGTTGATGAGGAAGATGTTGGAGACTGTTGGTGTGGATGTAAGAACGGGTAAGGTCGATTTAGGCGTTATACATGGTAAGCCTTTAAGTGAAAGGAGCCTCTTGGAGACCGCTATAGATATCTTTAAATCTTTAGAAGGGCCTGAAAAGAACCCCGTAGAAGGTAAGAAGTTTATAGAAGAGTTGGTGAAGACGAAGAAGTTCACTCAAGAGGAAGCTCAAAGAATGTTACAGATTTTAAATAGAAGCGGACAGATATACGAAGTTAAACCCGGCTTTTACCGCAAGTTGTAGTTGTTAGATGTGCGGACTTTGAAGGTCTCATCTTTACCATTACCACCGAATGTCATCGCATTATTTGAATCCCAAGGTTACAGAGAGCTCTATCCACCTCAGATCGAAGCCGTCAAATCGGGTGTGTTAAATGGTGCTAATCTACTCATCACATCCCCTACCGCTAGTGGTAAAACATTCATCGCTTTAATGGCGGCTGCGAAGATCGTAACCAATAATGAGGGAAAGGTTGTTTATCTTGCCCCATTAAGGGCCCTTGCTAATGAGAAGTTTGAAGAATTTAAGATTCTTAGTGCACTTCAGAAGCCTAACGGGGAGAATATAAAGGTGATGATTTCGACTGGCGATTACGATTCACGTAGCGAATATTTGGGCGATGGTGATATTTTAGTACTGACGAATGAAAAGTTTGACTCTGTTCTTCGACATGGTGCGGACTGGTTAAATTCTGTAAAACTCTTCGTTATAGATGAAGTCCATTTAGTGGATAGCTTCGACCGTGGACCGACGATCGAAACGATCATCGCCAGGATACTGACTTACGCACATGAGTCTCAAATACTAGCTTTAAGTGCCACGATCACAAATGCAAAGGAGCTTGCGGATTGGTTGAATGCAAAGTTGGTAGATATAAACTGGAGACCTGTAAGGTTGATCGAAGGAATTTATGAATATGGGAAGATCAGGTTTGTGGATGGCTCTGTAAGGGAAGTTAAGCCTACTGGTAGAGGAGCTACTATAGATGTTGCGATAGATACGATTTCAGAGAATGGACAATCGTTGGTCTTTGTAAGGACGAGGAGGGAAGCGGTGAGCCTTTCATTAAAGTCTGCCGAAGTTACTCAACATTACCTTACTAAAGATGAGATCGATAGATTAAAGGCCCTTTCTGATGAAATTCTCAATACGGGTGAAGAGACCGAGTTAAGTAGAAATCTGGCCAAAGTAGTAAAGAGTGGTTCCGCTTTTCATCATGCAGGTCTTGATGCGCAACATAGAAGGATCGTAGAAGCGGGATTTAGAAATGGCTTGATAAAGTTATTGATCGCTACGCCCACTCTGGCTGCTGGAGTAAACCTTCCTGCAAGAAGGGTCGTGATAAGTAGTTTGATGAGGTACGATTCTGAGTACGGTGGGCAGATGCCGATCAGCATCTTAGAGTATAAACAGATGTGTGGAAGGGCGGGCCGTCCTCAATACGATTCGATCGGCGAAACTGTACTGATAGCCCATTCTTCAATCGAAGCCGATGAACTCTTCAATTATTATATAAAGGGCCAGCCCGAGCCCATCCATTCCCGTTTATCTCAAGATGGTGCTCTACGAACCCATATACTGGCCACTATATCTACATTGCCGGGTATAAGTGAGTCGGAAATTTTAGAATTATTCTCAAAGACGCTCTTTTCAAAGCAGTATCGTAAAGTAACATTTCACAAAAGGATTAAAGAAGCGATAGAATACTTGATCGATGAGAAGCTCATAGAGCAGAGGGCCAAGAGATACATTGCGACAGAATTCGGTAAGAGAATATCTTTACTCTACATCGATCCTCGAACTGGAGTTATGTTTAGAGATGCGTTACAATACGTTAAAGATGAGGCTCACCCTATAGGTTTATTGCACCTGATAGTTACCTCTCAGGACTTCGCACCGAAATTTCCATTGAGGAATAGAGATTGGGAATCAGCTTCATCATTCGTAAATGAATTTAGGGATAAGTTCATCATACCCGTTCCTAATGAGAGAGATTATAATTCCTATGAAATTTTTTTACAGGATACGAGGTCACTGATGATCATGCTCGGATGGATCGATGAATGGAGTGAAGATCGACTCCTTAAAGTGTATGGTGTAGAGCCTGGAGATTTACATAGAGCGATAGAGAGTGCTGACTGGCTCCTCTACTCTCTATCGGAACTCTCTAAATTGCTAACTCATACCAATATTTTGAATGAAATATACGAGTTGAGGCAAAGGGTGAAGTATGGTATAAAGCCAGAATTGATACCTTTGGTCAGTTTAGAAGGAATAGGGAGGGTAAGGGCACGCTCACTCTATAATGCAGGCTTTACCACACTCGATAAGTTGGCATCTAGCTCTATAGATAAAATAGCATCGGTACCGAAGATAGGGTATACTTTAGCTAAGAAGATCAAGGAGCAGATCGAAAAGGTCGACTATAGATAATGCTTATACAAGCAAGTGGATTGGTTGGATTTTTAGGTGATGGTGCCACATTCCGCCTACAAAATGTACTCAAACTTCTTACTCATAGAGCACCCGGAGGGTTCAAGATCTTCCTTGAAGGTATGAAAGAAATCGATATCGAATCATTGAGTAAAGTAAAATCGAAGATCGCATTAGCCTACTGTGTCAGAAATCGGCTTACAGATGTTAAATTTCACGGATCATTTTACGAGCCTGATGAAGAAGGGATCTTATCAAAGATCTCCAGATCGATCGATCATGGAGAGTATGAAGAATTGGTAAAGGTTCTTTCGCAGGTGGATGGAGCTTACGCATTTCTTTTTTGTGATGATCACTCATTAATCTATGGTCGTGATCCGTTAGGATTGAAGCCGCTTTATGTAGGAAGAAAGGATGGTGTGATAGGTGTATCTTCAGAGATTAAAGCCCTTCAAGCATCTGGTTTAACAGAAGTTCGACTGGTAAAACCTGGCCATCTATTTAAAGAATCTCTGATTTCACGTGAGGTATTCACCATCAGAGAAATAAGATTACAATCGATAAGTGAAGGTATTGAAAATGTTGTTGAAAACACTTTGAAACTTATCTGTAAATCTTTAGAACGTAGAGTTAAGGATAAGGTAGTACTTGGATTTTCAGGTGGTGTAGATAGCGCGCTTCTCGCACTCCTTACTTCCAAACTATGTAATGTTGAGTTAATTACAGTATCGGCAAGAGGTTCAAGGGACGAGATCGATGCTACAACTGCGGCTGAAGAGCTAGGTATTCAACTACACCATGTGTCTATTACAAAAAATGTCTTGAAGGAGATTCTGGGAAAGATTGCCCATCTGATCGAATGTGATGGAATTATGGATTTGAGCATAGGTACAATAGTCTATTTCGTTGCAAAGAAAGCAAAAGAGCTCGGTTATGATACACTTATGCTCGGCCAATTTGCAGATGAGCTCTTTGGAGGGTATGCAAAGTATATGAGATTACTTAGAGAAAGGGGTAGAGAAGTGGTAGAAGCTATGATGAGAAATGATATTTTGACGGCCCATGAAAAGAATTTTCCTCGTGATGAGAAAGCGACCTCTCCTTTCGTCGAATTGGTTTTACCTTATGCACAGATCGATTTAGTGGAATATGCCGCTTCCCTTCCCATCGATGTAAAGCTTCAGCCAATTAATGATACTCGCAAATGGTTGCTCAGAAGGGTGGCGATAGCTGCAGGGTTGCCAGAAGATTTGGCATTTAAACAGAAGAAGGCGATGCAGTATAGTTCAGGGATTCAAAAGTTGATCAAAGAATTGATTTAATTATTTCAGAAAGATTTATTGAATATCATCGTATTAACAATGTTGATAGTATGAGGGGGTTAAGATCTGGTTTTAAATTTTTAGAAGGTGTGGTCATCGCCGATGCAGCATTTAAAGCATGGGGTTCGAGCTTAGAAGAGCTATTCGAAGCAGCAGCTACAGCGCTCTTTGAGATCATGGTTGACACAAAGAGTGTTGAATTGAAGGTTGAGAGAGATTTTGAATTACAGAATGAAAGTGTAGAGGGATTACTGTACGATTTTCTATCTTACTTAATATTTCTAAAAGATGCAGAGATGCTTCTTTTAAGCCGTTTTGATATTAAGATCAAAGGGAATGGGGGTTATCAACTCTCAGCCCATGTTTACGGTGAACAGATCGATATGAAAAAACATGAATTGAGAATCGATGTGAAAGCGATCACTTACTATTTATTCGAAGTAAAAAGGGTTGGTGATGAATGGGTTGCGATGGTAGTAGTAGATGTGTAAATCGATTACGTATATCGATCATTTAATCGAGTGCATAGCATGTTATAGGCATTAGAGTAGATTTGAATGATTATTGAATCAATCGATTTATAAAGGACCGTTTGTCCTTAGAATATTGGTGAATTTTATGTCGACCCCTCCTCTTCATCGCATTTCAGAGATAGTTTGGGAGATACCACAAAGTTACAAAGAAGGCATGCGTGTCCCAGCCAGAATCTATGCTACAGACAATCTTATGAGGAATATGGATCGTATGGTATTTGAACAGATTACAAATGTAGCATGCCTGCCCGGAATACAGAAGTACGCTATCGCCATGGCCGATGCCCATACGGGCTATGGATTCCCGATCGGAGGGGTGGCAGCGTTCTCTCTAAAGGATGGTGTAATATCACCCGGCGGTATCGGTTTTGATATCAACTGTGGAGTGAGATTAATAAAGACCGATCTTACATTAAAAGAAGTTAAGCCAAAGTTAAAGGAGCTCATCGATACCATATTCCAAATCGTACCAGCTGGTGTGGGTGCAAGGGGTTTTGTAAGAGTGAGTCAGAGTGATTTTAAAGAAGTATTAGAGAGGGGGGCAGAATGGGCTGTTGAGAAAGGGTTTGGCTGGAAGGAAGATTTGGAGCGAACTGAAGATTATGGAAAGATCAAGGGTGCGGATCCGTCAAAGGTAAGTAGCATGGCGATTCAAAGAGGTTACGATCAAGTCGGTACTTTAGGATCTGGTAACCATTATCTTGAAATTCAAGCGGTCGATTCTAACAGATATTTCGATCGAGAACTTGCGAAGCACTTTGGTATCACCATGGAAGACCAAATCACGGTGATGGTTCACTGTGGTTCGAGAGGTTTCGGCCATCAGATCGGTACAGATTATTTGAGAATATTTGAACGCGCTATGAAGAAGTATGGTATTACCGTACGTGATCGTGAATTGGCATGTGCACCATTCGAATCTCCTGAAGGGCAAGATTATTATAAAGCGATGGCCTGTGCAGCCAATATGGCCTTCGCAAATAGACAGGTGATTACGCACAGAATACGTGAGGCTTTCGGTAAAGTCTTCCATACAGATCCTGAGAAATTGGGTATGCACTTGGTGTACGATGTGGCCCATAATATTGCGAAGATAGAGAGGCATAAAGTCGATGGTGAAAAGATGACTGTAATCGTACATAGGAAGGGTGCTACAAGGAGCTTTGGTCCCGGAGAGGAGGAAGTACCTCCAGTCTATAGGCATGTGGGCCAACCAGTGATAATAGGAGGATCGATGGAGACTGGTTCTTATCTGTTGGTCGGTACGACGAAGGCGATGATCGAGACCTTTGGCTCTACAGCACATGGTTCGGGTAGGACGATGTCGAGAGAGGCCGCGAAGAGGAGAGTAAGTGGTCAAGAGTTGGTAAGAGATTTGGAGAAGAAGGGAATATATGTAAGAGCGGTCTCTATGTCTGGATTGGCCGAAGAAGCGGGTATAGCTTACAAAGATATTTCAGAAGTCGTAGAGGCGACACATTTAGCGGGCATATCTAAGAAGGTCGTCGCATTAAGACCCTTAGGTAATATAAAAGGTTAGTAGAAATTAGTGATTCGATCTTAATTCAATAACTTCCTATATATCATTCTTCCTATTCTTCTTTAGCCCTCAACTTTTCACTAAGTGAGATCATTCTACCACTCTCTTCAATCTTTATCTTTGTTTCGATACGCACATCAAGTCCCAAAATTCTAAAGAGTTGTAAAAGCTCACCTCCAGATATATAGTCGGTAATTACACCTTTCTTTATTAAATCGGCAAGTCTCTTTACGATCAAAGGTACCACATCAGGATAAGCCCTCTCTGCAGCCTCCAAGACTTCAACACCTCTATCTACCAACCTACTGATCAGAATATCTCTAGGGCTCTTCTCCTGAGCCTTTTGAATGAGCTTCTTCTTAAGCTCCAAAAGCTTCTTCGTTGTAAGAAGTTCTAACTCCCGATCCTTCTCCATTCCATAAATTCTCTATCTTAAGTAGTAAATAACTATTATCAAAGATACATTCATAATCGCCAGTAGCTCGATGAAAAGACTTATCGAATGGGCAGGCTTATCTTAATGAAGGATGCCATTCGAACACTCAAAACTCTCAATAGCCATACCTGATTCTTTGGTCTCAGAGGAAAAGGATTTGAGAGAGAAGACCGTGAAGATAGGCATGGTAGGAAGGGCGTGTGCCATCTTCAAGGTTCATAAAATATACATCTATAAAGATCATGGTAATTATGAAAGAGACTTTCAGATCATAAAGAGTTTACTAGAATACATGGAGACACCTCAATATCTGAGAAAGAAGCTATTTACAAAGAAGGAGGAGTTAAGATTCGTCGGTATTCTCCCTCCATTAAGAACCCCTCACCACAAATTGTTAAAGCCTTTATCAGAGGTAAAGGTTGGTGAATTTAGAGAAGGTTTGGTGGTAAGGGTTAAAGATCGGTTGATGGTCGATGTGGGTTTATCATCATTGATACCCCTCAACGGTTCGATCAACGAAGGTAGTAGAGTGACTGTGCGCTTTACACAACCATATCCAAACCTTAGATGTGAGATTGTAGATAGATCTGTCATCGATGAGTATTGGGGTTACGTGGTAGAAAGGGGGCCGATTTTATCAAAGTTGGTAAAGAATGTGAAGCCCGAGCTCTTCATCGTGACTTCAAGGGAGGGTAGGTTGATCAATGAATTATGGGATGAATTTGTTAAAGAGGTTAAGAAGGCGAAGAAGATCCTTATAGCGTTTGGTTCGCCGAGAAAGGGTATTCATGAGATTTTAGCTGAGGAGGGATGCACACCCGAGAACTTTACTCGTTTCATCATAAATATGTTCCCAAAACAAGGTACCGAAACTATTAGAACGGAAGAAGCGATACTTGGTACATTAGCTTTAATCAACCTTGCATTACATATGTGATAAACATAAGAACCCATAAGTAAAATATCATAAAACTTTAAATGTGATTGGATAAGAGTAAGATTTAAAAGTAATGTAAAGCTTTCCTCAGCGGTTGATGAGGTTTGGGCCATAGGAAGCATAATGCACCTAGGAGAGGGTCGCTCGCCTTTAGGCCAAGAGCGAGAACTTCACATATTGTACCCCTGATACGTAATTGGCCTGAGGTGGATAGCGATAAGCCTACACTTCTAGGGCATGTAGGATTTAAAGCCGGGTGCATCCATGTAATCACCGTAGATGATAGAGAGGGAAGTCCTAACTTTGGTAAGCCTTTATTTAATGCAGCAACCGTTTTAGTAACCCCTCCTCTCTACATTTTTGGCTTAAGGGCATATCACAAGGTAAATGATCATCACCAACCACTTAGTGAAGCTCATGCTAAGAATCTTCCCAAAGACCTGGCCAGAAAGGTTAGGATTCAACCGAGAGCGATTGAAGAATTTATGAAGATTTTAGAGAAACGATTACCAGAGGTGAAGTATTTTACAGCTTTATGTTACGTTAGACCTAAAGATATAGGCCTTTCCCAAAAGAAGCCTTTCATCTTTGAAGTCCGCATCGGTGGTGGGGATATAAAGGCACAATTGGATTATCTAGTAAGTATATTAGGAAAAGAAGTGAAGATCTCAGACATCTTCAAGCCGGGAATGTACGTAGATGTAATTGGAATCACGAAAGGCAAAGGTTTTGAAGGGCCAGTAACGAGAATGGGTATAAAGAGGAAGCAACACAAATCTCGAAAGAGTGTGAGGGCTGTTGGTACATTGGGCCCATGGCACCCTGCAGCCGTTATGTATACTGTTCCAAGGGCTGGTCAAATGGGTTTCCACCAAAGGACCGAGTATAATAAACGTATCCTGATATTGAGTAATGAAAGTGAAATGCCAATTACTCCAAAGGGAGGTTTTCCGCACTTTGGAGTAGTTAGGGGAGATTACATAGTGGTAAGTGGTTCTGTGCCAGGTCCAGTAAAGAGGCTCGTTAGACTTCGCTTCCCAATGAGGGCACATGTCAAGAAGGTCCAACCACCAAAGATCATCGAAATAAGTGTTGCACAGAAAGTTGGGTGAATAGATTATGAAAGTACCTGTTTATAGCCTTAAAGGCACAAAAGTAGGGAGTGTCGAGCTACCAAGAGTATTCTCTACACCATTTCGACCAGATTTGATTCATAGAGTATATGTAGCTCTAGATTCGCATAAGTACCAACCTAAAGGTACCGATCCGATGGCTGGTAAAAGGACGAGTGCGGAGTCTTGGGGTGTAGGTCATGGCGTTTCACGTGTAGCCCGAGTAAAGGGTGAGCGCCACCCCAGAGCTGGACAAGCAGCAGGTATTGCAGGTGTAGTTAAAGGCAGGGTCGCACATCCGCCCAGGCCTGAGAAGATCATTTGGAAGAGAGTGAATAAAAAAGAAAGGCGTTTAGCACTGGCTTCAGCCATCGCAGCGACTGCAAATAGGGAATTAATAATATCACGTGGCCATAAAGTGGGGGATTTGGCTACATTCCCGATAGTAGTTTCAGATAGCATAGAGAAGGTAAAGAAGGCTAAGGATATTATTGAATTCTTTGAGAAGATAGGTCTGAAAGAAGAATTAAATAGATTGGTGAAGAGTAGGAAGAAGCGATCTGGTAAACCAAGGATGAGAGGAAGGGTTACAAAAAGTGCTCAAGGGCCATTAATCGTGGTATCTCAAGATAAAGGTATCAAAGATGCAGTTAAGAATCTGATCGGTGTAAAGTGCGTACTTGCAAAGGATCTGAGTGTACTCGATTTGGCACCCGGTGCGAGTGCTGGTAGGCTTACGATCTGGTCAAAGTCCGCTTTAAAGAATATTGTAAAGCCAGTTTTGGAGATAGGTGAGATCGTTGCAGCCTGATGAAGCGTTAAGGATCATCAAGAGGCCCTATATTACAGAGAAGACCTTTGAGATGATTGAGAAAGAGAATAAACTGGTCTTCATCGTGGACGATGATGCAGATAAAAGGAAGATAAAGAGTGCTATAGAGACCCTCTATAATGTGAAGGTCCAATCGGTTAATACAGCCCGTACAATTTATGGTAAAAAAGCTTATGTAAGGCTTTCGAAAGAGAGTTCAGCGATCGATTTAGCTTCAAAACTTGGCGTGGTGTGATCGAATTGGGAAGGAGGATCATTCAGCAAAAGAGGGGGCATGGAGCGCCTCAATATAGAGTGGCTAGTAAGGGAAAGATCGCTCCCGTATCATATCCATCTCAAAAGATCGGAGAGACCAACACCGCCTATGTATTGGATATTTTACATGAGAGAGGTAGATTTACACCGATAGCCCAACTATCGATGGATGATGGAAGAGTTGTATATATACCAGCGGTAGAGGGTTTGCAGGTTGGAGCGAAGATCGAAATCGGTTTCGAAGCCTCTGTGAAGCAAGGGAATATTTTACCATTAAGCAAAATACCGGAAGGTACGGTGATCTGTAATATTGAGAAGAACTTTGGAGATGGTGGCAAGTTGGTTCGCGCCCCAGGAAGTTCTGCCGTCCTCTTCTCTCATACACCTGAAGGGGCTATTGTAAAGATGCCTTCAGGTAAGAGTATGATTTTAAATGAAAATTGTAGAGCGATGATCGGAGTGATAGCGGGCGGTGGTAGATTGGAGAAGCCATTTCTAAAGGCCGGTGCAAAGTACTATGCGGTGAAAGGCAAGGGAAGGGTATTCCCCAGGGTAAGGGCTGTCGCCATGGCAGCTGTACATCACCCACACGGAGGAGGGAGGCATGCCCACAAAGCACCCAAATCTGTCTCAAGGTATGCACCACCAGGTAGCAAAGTAGGCCACATCGCCCCGAGGAGGACGGGTCGGAGAGGAAAGGTAAAACGAGAAAGTATATCAACATAGGTATTATGATATAATATATAGGAGGAGGGTAGATGGTTAGAGAATTCAGATACCGCGGATATACGTTGGAGCAATTGAAGAATATGCCTTTAGAAACCTTTCTATCGTTGTTACCTTCAAGGCAAAGAAGGTCTTTAAATAGAGGCATATCAGAAGAGAAGAGGAGGTTATTAGAGAAGATAAGGTTGGCATGTGATGGCCGATTTAAAGGAAAGATAGAAACACATGAGAGAGATATGATCATTCTACCCTACATGGTGGGATTAACAATCTTCGTACATAATGGTAAAGAGTTTGTGCCATTGGAGATCAAGCCTGAGATGATCGGCCACTATCTGGGCGAATACGTGATCACGAATAAGAAGGTAGTCCATGGTACACCTGGCATAGGTGCATCACGATCGAGCCTTTACGTACCTTTAAAGTAAGAATGGTCCAAATCATCTTGTAAACTTTTTTAAATATCGTTCTGCATAAAAAACGATTGTACAAAATTTAAAGGATTTCCTGATAACTTATTCTTGGAAAGTTTTTAATATTAGTTCTTTTAAAAGTAAACAGAACGAGTTGGAAGCTCGAATATGCCCGAGTTTAAATATAGCTTTCAAGGATATGACCCACTTATTCATGTACGGGCGAGTGGTAGGGAGGTAGATATTAGCCCAAAGGATGCTAGAGAGGTCTGTGTAGCAATAAAAGGTATGAAATTATCACAAGCAAAGAGTTTTTTGGAGAATGTTATCAATCTGAAACAACCTGTAGCCTTCAGAAGGTATAAAGGTGAAGTAGGCCATAAACGTGGCCTTCAAGGTTTTTATGCTGGGCGTTATCCAGTTAAGGCAGCCAAGAAGATCTTAGAGGTGCTGAATAATTTGGAGGCAAATGCAGAGTATAAAGGTATGGACATAGACCGTTTAGTAATCATACATGCTGCAGCGATGAGGGGTAGAAAGATAAAGGCTTATATCCCTAGAGCTTTTGGAAGGGCGACACCGAGTTTTAATACATTGGTGCATTTAGAATTGGTCGCTAAGGAGGTGTAAGTAATGTCGGCATATGAAGAAAGGTATGCGATCAAAAGTGTGTTGAAGAGGAATGTGAGGAATGCTGAAATTGACGAGTTCTTACAGAGCGAGTTAGCGGATGCTGGATATGGTGGTGTAGATATTCAAAGGACCCCTATAGGCACACGTATCACGATACACGTAATCAGACCAGGTCTAGTCATAGGTAGACGTGGTGAAGGGATACGTGAATTGACCGAGAAGTTAGAGAAGAAGTTCAATCTACCGAATCCGCAGATTTCTGTAATGGAGGTTGAAGTACCAGAATTGAACCCTCGAATCATGTGCAGCAGAATCGTGCAGGCGATCGCGCGAGGTACAACGTTTAGAAGGGTTGCAGTTTGGGCATTGAACACAATTATGAGTGCTGGTGCGCTAGGGGCTGAGATCGTAATCTCGGGCAAGTTAAGAAGTGAAAGGGCACATTTTGAAAAGTACCGTGCAGGTATTGTGCCGAAGAGTGGTGAGACTGCAAATAGAGTCGTTGAAGAAGCTACCGCAGATGTCTTATTAAAGATGGGTTTATATGGTGTGAAGGTTAAGATCGCGCGCAAAGAAGCGCTCGAGCCCGAAGTTAAAATTTTGGATGTAAAGGCTGAAGAAATCATTAAAGAGGAAGGGAGTGAGGGTGAGGGTGGAGGGAAGGAAGGAAAGGGGGAAGAGAAAGTAGGAGAGTGAATGATTATGACCAGTCTTAAAGCGAGTGAATTAAGAAAGATGAGTAAAGAAGAGTTGAATAAGAAACTCTCAGAATTGACTGCCGAATTGATGAAATTGAAAAGTTCTGCCGCTCGGGGCACATTAAGAAAAGAGACTGGAAAGATTAAGTATTTAAGAAGGGATATAGCAAGAATTAAAACCGTTTTGAATGAGATGAGGAAAAAGGTGGTCTAACGATGGAGATCAATACAAAAAATTTAATCGCTCATGAATTGATCGGGCTTAAAGCGCGTATAGAAGAGAGTAATGATCCAACTTTAAAAGGCCTTACGGGTATAATTGTTGATGAAACCAAAAATATGTTAAGAATGAGTATCGATAGTATGATTAAGTCAATACCTAAATCTATCGTTACTTTAAGATTTTGGTTACCTGATGGGAGTAGTTGTATAGTTAGAGGAAAGATGATCGTAGGAAGGCCTGAAGACCGTGTGAAGAAGTTGAGGTGGAAGATGTGAGAAATATAGGTATCGATGTAAAACCACCTACTAAGTCATGTGATGATCCCGAATGCCCCTTTCACGGATCTCTAAGTGTAAGAGGAAAAATCCTCGAAGGGAAGGTGGTGAGCAACCTTGCTAAAAAGATGATAGTAATTGAAAGGGAGTATCTTCATTATGTGAAGAAGTATATGAGGTACGAAAGAAGGAGGAGTAAGATACATGCCCACTTACCCCCGTGTATAGAAGTTGCAAAAGGGGATAGAGTAATAATCGGGGAATGTAGACCTTTAGCTAAAACTGTATCCTTTGTGGTGTTAGGGAAGGTGGAGGGCTAATTGCCTAAGTCTCGTGCAGTCTCCGCAAAGGGTATAGAAGAATTTAAGCTTTACATTACAAGAGCTCTACCAGTAAATTCTGTAATCAATTGTGCCGACAATACGGGAGCTAAAACATTGAAGATAGTTCAAGTAGTTGGGTATAAAGGAAGGTTAAAACGTATACCAGCCGCTTGCATAGGGGATCATGTAACTGTAGTAGTAAAGAAAGGCCCCCCGGAGTTAAGGAAGCAGACCTTTGATGCAGTTATTGTAAGGCAAAGGTATCCAGTAAGAAGGGCCAATGGTGTGCGCATCATGTTTGAAGATAACGCCGCAGTAATAATAACCCCTGAAGGAGAGTTGAAAGGTACCGAAATTAAGGGGCCTGTAGCTGCAGAAGCTGCAGAACGTTGGTCAAGAATTGCTAACTTAGCTACCATCATCGTATAGGTGAAGGTGGGTTGATGTCTTCAAAACCACGTAAAGTGAGAAAGAGGTTGTACGAGGCGCCACATCACATCAAATCATCACAAGTATGCGCACCTCTTTCAAAAGAACTTAGAGAAAAGTATGGTGTGAAATCTTTGAGAGTGAGAAAGGGTGACATGGTTAAAGTTATGAGAGGAACATACAAGGGTGTTGAAGGTAAAGTTACAGAAGTGGACGTAGAATCGGGCAGAGTCGCCATAGAAGGTATCACACGTGAAAAGGTTGGTGGCGGAACCGTCCCGGTGATGATCCATGCCTCCAAAGTAATGATTACGAGTATCAATTTGGATGATAAATGGAGAAGGATGAAGCTTGAGAAGAGTGCTCCAAAGGTGAGTGAATAGATGGGACACATGGGAGGACAAAGGAGGACAAAAAGGTCCAAAGCGCCTGCGTATTGGCCAATACCGCGAAAGAGGTACCAATTTACTATAACGACTTCACCGGGGCCTCATCCAAAAGATTGGAGCTACCCCCTTGCAGTTTTGGTTAGAGATGTTTTGAAGTTGGTCAAGACTTATAGGGAAGCGAAAGCATCTATCAAAGAAGGGAACTTTATAATCGATGGTGTCGTAAGGACTTCACCCAACTTCCCCGTAGGTTTGATGGACGTAGTGAGTATACCTCCAATTTCTAAAATCTTTCGATTACTACCTACACCAAAGAGCCCCTTAGAAGCCATAGAGGTTCCCGAAGTTGAAAAGAATCTTAAATTGTGTAAGGTAAAGACCAAAACTACAGTAAAAGGAGGTGCAATACAGTATGGACTGCAC
>JANXEG010000027.1 GCA_025058425.1 Nitrososphaerales archaeon | reverse complement strand
AACTCCTAATCTCTTTTCGAGCCCTAATACTTCTCCTAAATCCTTCCCCACCTTATCCTTCGCTATATCGATAGCTCCCACAATCTTCAAACCCTTCTTTTCTAAAACTACTTTAGCTATTCGCTCTCCAATCGGACCTATACCATAAATTACGACTTTAATTTCTTCCATGGTTTTAAGTTAAGCGGATTAAATTTATAAATTTATTGTAAATAATCTCCAAAAAATAACTATATTCTATATTCGTATGGGTGAATTGATAAAAAGTATCGTAGAATCAATTAGCGATTAATCTAGTGTAAATATTAACAGCGTTATTGATAAAAAAGATTTTTAAAAATCGAGCGCTTTAAAATTAATGATATGGCGATAGATGTAAATGAGCTTGAAAATTTATGGAAGAAGCAACATCCAAAATCCAAAGTACTCTTCGAAGAAGCTGTAAAGATGATTCCCGGAGGTATACATCATGCCATGATGATCGAGAAGTGGCCTATAGAGCGTGGTGTGTACCCATTTTATGTAACAAGGGCTGAAGGTGTGAAGATATGGGATGTGGATGGAAATGTTTACACAGATTACTATGCACATGCTGCAACCTTCCTTGGCCATACTCACCCTGAAGTTATAAAAGCTATACAAGAGTATGCAGCTTTAGGCCCTTTCTCTCACGACTTTACAGAGATCAACCTGAAGCTGGTGAAGAAGATTACGAAGATGGTACCTTGTGCGGAGATGGTAGATTTTGTAAATTCTGGAACTGAAGCGAATATGGGTGTGTTAAGGTATGCGAGAGCCTATACGAAGCGCAAGAAGATTATAACCTTCGCTGGACACTTTCATGGATGGGGCGACCAACTCACATCAAATCGTTATGGAATCCCCGATGAAGTCTTTGCGAATACCATAGTTATACCGGAAGGTGATGTAAACCTACTCGAAAGGACCGTTAGAGAGCATAACCCTGCAGCGATACTCTTCCACTTTGCGTACGGTAGTGGGGGTGGGGGTATGGCGATGGGCGGTGAAGATCCGATCGAATTTATGAAGGCCATGAGAGAGGTAGCAAATAAATACGGTGTATTGTTGATCGCTGATGAAGTTATAACGGGATTCCGTTACGCACCGGGTGGAGCACAGCAATACTTCAATATAGAGGTAGATCTTACCACATTGGGTAAAATCGTAGGTGGAGCCATAGGAGGTTCTGGAGCTATTGTAGGTAAAAGAGAGATTATGGAATATGGTAATCCCAAAGCACGTCCAGCTGGAAGTTATGTATTAACGGGAGGGACATTTAGCGGTAACCCGTTGAATTCAGCAGCGGGTTATGCAGCTCTTGATGTTATCGATAGAGCAGAGGGAAGGTTGAATGAACATGCGAATAGGTTGGGAGAAAGGTTTAGAAAAGGGTTGAATGAAATCTTCGAAAGGTACAACTTCCCGGCTCAAGCGGTGGGTTGCTGCTCAACCAATGGTGTAGCGTTTACAGATAAGTTGCCTATAAAGAGTGCTCAGGATTACAAAGCAAAGGCTAATGCAGAGAAGCTTTACAAATGGCACATGTATTTAGCCACACATCACGGTATCTACACATATCCGGGTTCAGGTGGAATCTTCATCACCGCCGTTCATACTCAAGAGGATATCGACCATCTCATAGCGAGTACAGAAGAATTTGTAAGAAAGGAGTTAGCATAAAAATCGTATAACATCTCAGCAGATACGTATCTCCTTTTATACTCAGTCGATTTTATCGTTGAGAAATTTGATCATTAGATTATTAGATTAAAAGAATTTTGCAGAAATGCTCAGATTCTCCAATATTCTCTCTGCTACTGGTAATGGAGTATTTCTCAAACCACAATCTGGATGAATATACCTAATATTCTCTTCGCCCAAGATATTCATTATAGTTCTTAATCTATTCACTATTTTATCTACACTATCCACATCACTCTCTCTTACCGCGAGTACAGATACACATCCTACCCCTATCTTAACTCCATACTCTTCAACCTTCTCTTTTGAGATGATATGAATATTCGATTCTTCCGAAGGGCTGCTGAAGGCGAGACTTAATGTAGGTAGGTGGATTTTCAGTAAACCATTGAATAACTCTTTTGAAAGTGTGCCACATATATGCATACTCACCTTATCTATCGATTGAGAAGGAATATCATCGACCATGGAGTTGATGATATTCACAGCCTTATCGATATGCATGAACCTCGCTGAGAGTGCCGGTTCATCTATCTGTACCAGAGAGCCATTCTTAAGGAGCTCGATGATCAAAGGTTGTATCGCATCGGCCAAGTCTGAGTAGATGCGATGATCTTTGATACCATTATAATACTCAACTCCATTAATGGCAGATTGTAGACCTAGAGTAATAGGACCAGTTACAGCGGTCTTTATAGCTACATCATTTTTATTTAACTCCTTTAGATAGGATTGGGCGTACTTAAGGTCTTGAAGCTTGATGAATTCTGAAGGATTATTCATTGGTTCGATCTTCCCTCCAATGCGAAGGCCCCTATTCAACCTTACCAACCCTGGGATCTGATAAAAATACTCGATCATATCTGCACGTGGTTCACCGTCCGAAACAATATCTATACCATACTTTAGTTGTAGGTTCAAATTCATCTTTATGAGATCGTGTACGGGGAGATTTGATGTAGGGAAGCTCCCTATCACGGTCTTTATCATTCGCATAGCTGCGTTAACTTTACATCATAAGCACCATATAAGGCCATCGATATTAAGAATCATCAAATAATAATTAGGTTTTTACTCAGGATCATTCGAAAGCTTAAAAGACTTACGGGACTATAGGAGTATGATAAATATGAAGGACGCGACCGATTGTATCTTTTGTGATATCATCAAGGGCAAGGGAGATGCGGCGATTGTATATAGTGATGAATCCTTCATAGCATTTATGGACCATAGACCGATCACCAAAGGGCATACACTCGTCCTACCGAAGAAGCATTATTATACAATTCTTGATATGCCTCTTTCGGAAGTTGGTGAACTCTTCACTGTAGTAGTGAAGATCGCGAGAGCTGTCAAGGATGCGATGCGTGCAGATGGTTTTAATCTGGGCCAGAATAATGGCAGAGCCGCTTCTCAAGTAATCCCTCATGTACACGTGCATATTATACCCAGATACATCGATGGAGGTTTTGATCGTTTCTCAAGAAAGCTAGTCGCGTTAGAAGAATTAAGAAAGGATGCAGAAATCATAGCGAGGGAAATTTCGAAGAAATGATCATTATTACATTATTACATTGCTATCTATTTTTTCCTCTATGAAGACTTTATTGGGTAAGGATTTGGGATATAGTCGCTTTCTCAGCACCTTTCTCTACCATCTCTTTTATCGCCCTCTCGCTATCACCTTTATTGACATCTACACCTTTAGAAGCATCTTCCAGAAATACCACATGGAAGCCTTCCTTCAAGGCATCTAAGACTGTAGCCTTTACACAGTAATCGGTAGCGAGCCCTCCGATAAAGACGGTCCTTATCCCTTGGGCTTTGAGCATCGATGATAGATTCGTCCCTTCGAAGCCTGAATAAGCTTCACGATCAGGGTCGAATCCTTTCGATACTATTCTAACATCCTTCGGTAAGGCCAATCGTGGATGAAACTCTGCCCCTTTTGTATTCTGTACACAGTGTGGTGGCCATACTCCACCCCTACTCACGAATGAAATATGGTTTGGAGGGTGCCAATCTCTGGTCGCATAGATGCTCGCACCTACCTTCACGAACTTCTCAATGTATTTATTCAAAACAGGTATAATTTCATCCCCATTGGGCACGGGTAAAGCACCGTTAGGGCAAAAGTCGTTCTGTACATCCACAATCAAAAGCGCACAATCTTTACCGATGCGGTACTTCTTACTCAATACACTACCACTACATTGAAATTATGAATCTAATAAGATAAGTGTTATGGAGCATATCCAATCATCATTTCAAATCTTAACTAGAGACAAGTTTAAAATGGTTCTTCAAAGTATAGTATAACATGCATCTATCAGAAATACAGAAGTTGAGTAAAGATTTTGAGTTGGAACGGGGTTGGGAAAGATTCCCGAGCTCATTGGTATTTGTACACCTGATCGAAGAGCTGGGTGAAATCGGCCGATTCATCACGTATAAAGAGGGGTATAAGGCTTCTGGATTGGGCCACCATGTGAAGAAGAGAGGGTTAGGTAGAGAGTTTGCCCAAGCATTCTCACTATTCATTCAATTGGCGAATCGCTTCGAAATCGATTTGGAGAAGGAGTTTAAGAAGGAGTTAAGATTGATGGAAAAGAGGTTCAAGGCTGAAGATTGGAGGGAGTATATGAGTAATTATACTCAAAAGAGTTGAATCTTAAGATTTAAGATTTAGGATGAGTCATAGTGTTATAGAATTGTGGCCCGTGTTGTGAAGCCTTGTTTATAAACTCAACCTTAACACACTCATCATTTGTGCACATACAAATCTTGATGTAAAACTCCACACTTTAATGATCTTACCATCTATCCTGTGCCATTCCTTTTGTACGTATCATGTTAAACCGAATGAATGTTACTTCTAAATTTCAGAGTTGATAAAAGAATCGAGAAGCCTCTTATCGATCTATCGATGAGGTTAACCGAGGGGGGCACCGTGGCCGAGTACGTCCTTCCACAGAGCATCCCATATATCCTCTTCCAGAATGGCTTCACGTCTAATGATCGCCTCTAATAGGCGCTTCATAACGATGTGATGTTTAACCTCATCGTTATATATCTCCATCATCAGATGCTTCACTCTACTATCCTCTTCAACATCTAAGAGTTTCTTAACTTCTTCCATCATCCTCATCTCTACTACGATATGTTTTTCTATGATCGATCTGATCCGATTGTACTCTTGATCACTGATGAGCTGATCTTTATCCTCTAAGATGCTCAAGATAGCATTATAAAGGTCGGCATGCTTTCGAGAGTCGTGCGCTATACCTTTTAAAATCTCTTTAACCACTATATTCTTTAAGTCTTCGACACTCGATGAGAGGTTTGAAGCGTAACGCTCTTCCATCGTCGCCATATGCCTAACCTTATCGAACTTTTCATTCATCATCGACACCTCTAAGAGTTAGTAAACTCGTAGTAAATAAGGCTTTATGATGCATCACTATTCATACCATTTAATGATGAGGCTGATCTCACTCAATACCTTCGGTTAAATTGAGTTGTAAGATCGAACTCCATTAAAAATATTTATCTTTATTTGATGCTCCATAAGGGTTAAGGGAGAAGGCATGGAGGATTTATTGAAGTTAGCGATCGAATATGCAACTCATTTAGGTGCAAATTATGCTGAAGCTAGGTTTCAATCAGACGTTTACGAAACGACCGTTCTGAAGAATGGTGTGCACGAAGTTTCCACAATAGATCGATTCATGGGTATTGGTGTTAGAGTATTGTACAAAAATTCCTTGGGCTTTGCAGCGACGAATCTCATTTCTAGAGATGAGATCAAAGAATTGGTTGAAAGGGCAGTAAAGATCGCTAGAGCTGCTTCGGATTTGATAAAGAATGGTATCTCGATGGGCAAGGGTGAGCTTGCCCATGATGTCAAGGTCGAGATCAAACCGAGGATAAGGTTTGATTGTGTAGATCGTGATTCGAGAATTCAACTACTAAAAGAGGTCGATGAATCTGCTAAGGATGGTGCCGAACGGGCCAGTGTTAAACTACCCGCACGTATATTCACCCTCGATACCTTAATTACAGAGAAGCTTTTGGTAACGAGTGATGGTGTGCATCTTTACAGTAAAATACCGAGAGTGGCTTTCAACTTCTTCATCACAGCCTACGATCCTCAACGAGGTACTGCTCAAAGGTATAGTAACCTAGGTGAATCTTCCGGATGGGAAGCGGTCGAGCGGTTGAATCTACCGGAGCTACTGAATAGAGAGGCTTCATCCCTATCCAGAATCCTTAAAGAAGCCAAAAGACCCCCTACAGATGAACTGGATGTAATTCTAGGACCTGAAGTCGTCGGTATCGTATGCCATGAATCCTGCGGCCATCCTTCCGAAGCAGATCGAATTTTAGGTAGAGAAGCGGCCCAGGCTGGAGAGACCTACCTTGATGTAGATTCGATAGGTAAAAGGGTGGGTTCAGAGGTTGTGAACGTGGTGGATGATCCTACATTACAAAGATCTTTCGGCTTCTATCTCTACGATGATGAAGGTGTGAAGGCAAGAAAGCGGGTATTGATAAAGAATGGCGTAATAAATGAATTTCTCCATAATCGTGAAACCGCTTCAGTATTCAATATAGAGAGTAATGGGTCATCGAGATCTGTAGCGTATAACCGTGAACCTATTATCAGGATGGCGAATACTTATCTTGAACCTGGAGACCATTCGTTCGATGAGTTGATAGATGATGTGAAGCACGGTATTTATATCAAGAACTTCATGGAGTGGAATATCGATGATAGACGTTTTCATCAACGTTACGTGGGATTGGAAGCTTATCGAATCGAGAATGGTGAGTTAAAAGAGTTGGTTAGAAACCCTATCATCGAGCTGACCACGATAGGTTTATGGTCCGCCATCGATGCCGTAGGCAAGGATTTGGAGTTTCAGGCTGCGTACTGTGGTAAAGGCGATCCGATGCAGGGAATACCCGTATGGACTGGGGGTCCTCACGTGAGGTTGAGGAGGGTTAGGTTGGGAGGTGCTCAAGTATGAAGAAGGAGGAGCTACCGACTTACGCAGTGAATCTAGGTATAAATTCGGGCGCTTCTGATGTGGTAGCGAGTTTAGTGAGCTGGGATGGTGTTATGATCCGTTTCTCCAACAATGAAGTCACCGTCTCAAAATTCTTCCATGAAGCGGTAATGAAGATCTTTATAATGGTGGAGAAGCATAGGGCTGCATCGACGATCAATGTATTATCGAAGGAAGCAGTAGAAGATACTGTAGAGAATTTGATAAAGATAGCGAAGATCACACCCCCAGCCGATATATATGCACCTTTGCCAAAGGGTCCTTTCATCTACGATCCATCCCTCTTAAAGCCTTCTAACGTATTACAGGAGCCGAGTAAACTGACCGAGTATGTAAAGGAGGGTATCGATGGTGCGTTGGAAGCTGGTGCCCAACGTGTCGCCGGCTCACTTGTAGCAGCGAATACTCAAGTCATACTAGAAACATCGGGCAACGTACATGCGGAGCAGAAGAGTTCGAGTTTAGAGATCTCCATAAGGGCCTTTACATCGAAGTTTTCATCGGGCCATGGCGTATCTATCTCTCAAGATGAGAAAGGATTCCAACCATTCGAGGCTGGGAAGCATGCCGGAGAGATCGCGAAGTTGGCCCAAAATCCGAAGCAGATCGAACCGGGTAAGTATAAAGCGTTGTTGGGCCCTTTGATCTTCGCCAACTTCGTGAACCAGATAGGCATTCAATCCTCCGCATTCCTAATCGATGCTGGCCAATCGTTCCTCACCGGTAAGATCGGGCAGAAGGTCGCTACGGAGCTCTTCACACTACGTGATGATCCCACAATCCCAAATACATATGGTACAAAGGCATTCGATGATGAAGGTGTACCTACGAGAAATAACGTGATTGTGGAGAGAGGTACATTAAAGACTTACCTACACAACACTACGACATCGAAAAAGTTCAATACGCAGACTACGAGTAACGCTGGTCTGATAGTGCCACAACCATGGAATCTGGTCGTAGAGCAGGGTAATAAAAGGTTTGAGGATCTGCTATCCGAGATCGATCATGGTATCTACGTGACGAATGGTTGGTACCTAAGGTTTCAGGATTATCAAAGGGGGGATTTTTCGATAGTGCCCCGAGATGGTATATTCTTGATCAAAGATCGGAGTATAGCCCATCCGGTGAAGGATCTCAGAATCAGTGATAATATGTTAAGAATCTTTCAGAATATAGAAGGTATAAGTTCGGAGAGGTTATGGGTCAAGTGGTGGGAGGTAGAGGTACCCACACTTACACCATACGTAATCGTCAACGATTTAAATTTCACACGATCCCTATTTTAGTTCAACCCGATCTGAGCATCCTCTCAGCCACAAATATACCCACTATAGAGGATACTAAAGCGAATACTATTAAGAAGTTAAAATTGGAGATTACCATCGACATATTGAACTCATCACCATGTAGAATGAAGATGCGTATATTATCCGATGAGTAGGATACTGGATTGTACCTTGCTATCATTTGAAGCCAATCGGGCATCTGCTTTATGGGGAATAGGGCACTACTTGCAAACATCAACGGTAGGTTAAGAAGGTTCACCACGGCTGCATGTGCTTCCCAGCTCCTAATTCTGACCGTTATCGCTATAAATAGTGAGGATAGGCCAATACTTAAGAGGATCAATGTAACGATTATGCCTAAGAGATCGATCAGATCGAATCTACTGCTCAATTTGAGTCCGAAGGCGAGGGCGATGCTGAATACCAATAGCGCTTGAATCACCCCTCTTAATACACTGAAACATACCTTCGCCATTACGATCGAGCTCCTTGAGATGGGCGCCACGAGTAGTTTGTTAAGAAAGCCTAAACGCCTATCCCAGACTATCGACATACCGCTGAACATCGATGTGAAGAGTACAACGACAGATAGCATACCTGCCGCTAGGTAGGTGAAGTAATCGGTAGTCCCTCCAAAGGTATTCTGTAAGGCGCGGTTGAACAATTCGGCGATGATACGTGTTTTATCGGGAGGGAGCTCTTGAATGATTTCGGGAGGTATCGAAACCAAACCTGTTAGATTAAAGGCCTTACCGAAGAAGCCGAGCCAGAGCGTGGGTTGGATGAGCATGATGAATATAAGAAGGGGTTCTCTGATCCATTTCTTTACTTCTCTCATCGTCAAAGCCAACACTTCATCGATCATGTACGAACCCTCCTAAGTGTCATCCTGAGCCTCCAAACATCTTCACTTGAACCTTCTACCTCTCTTAACGATCTCCCGGTATATTCAAGGTAGACCTGATCGAGTGTAGGTTTTACCAACGATACCCGATCTATCCTTAAACCTCGCCCGGCCAGATCCTTGATGACGATAGGTAAGGTTTCTTCACCCTTAACGACCTTGATCCGATAGTGGTTACGATCTCTTTTCACCTCTTTGACATGAGGTATATTTGAAATGATCGAGGTTATACTCTCCTTAACTTTATCCTCCACTTCATCTACCAGATCTAACTCTATAATATCTCCACCGAGGCCATCCTTAAGTTTGCTAGGCGAGTCTATCACCTTTATTCGCCCGTAATCGACGATCGCGACTCTATCGCAAAGCATATCTGCCTCATCCATGTAGTGAGTGGTTAAGAAGATCGTCATATTATGGTCCTTCCTCAGCTGCTTGATGTAATCCCAGATCACAGCCCTCGTCTGTACATCGAGGCCCAACGTAGGCTCATCGAGGAATAGTACCTTCGGATGGTGGATCAAACCTTCTGCAAGTTCGAGGCGCTTACGCATACCGCCCGAATAGGTCTCCACCTTCTTATCCGCAAATTCTAATAGGCCCACTAGGCTTAACACTTCATCAACCCTCTTCTTTATAACCTCTCTATCCAGATGGTATAGACGTGCATGTAATATCATATTCTCTCTACCCGTAAGATCTTCATCGACGGTCAATTCTTGTGGTACGAGCCCTATGACCCTCCTTACCATACTCTCGTCCTTCACGATATCGTAATCGAGGATCTTGGCAGTCCCCTCCGTAGGTTTAAGGAGTGTAGTGAGCATATTGATTATCGTGGTCTTACCGGCCCCATTCGGCCCTAGCAATCCGAAGATTTCACCCTCCTCCACGGAGAAGTTCACATGATCCACGGCTACCAACTTACCGAAGCGTTTAGTCAAGTTATACGTCTGGATGATCGGTGCCAACCATCTCACCTTTCTTCGCCCTTAAAGCACACCCCTCCATCAAAGATTCTAGCGTGATGGTAAAGCCTTGATGAAAGCCTTCCTTTATACCCTCTTAACAATTTTATCTGAGTCTATTGCTTTACCAATCCTAAAAATACTTTTATACGTGGTCGATCAAGAGGATTCTGGATAAGAATGTGTGAATCTAACGTATATCTGGTCGGGAAGGATAAGGAGCCCTTCATGAGAGATGTGGTATTCATCGATGTGGAAGGCAACCAGATTAGGTTAAGGGATATTATGGGGCTGGAGAGGGTCGTGCAAGGTAGGATAATAAAGATCGACTTTGTGAACCACAGTCTATTCATCAAGGAGTATTAAAGTGGTTACGATGATGATTAACCCTAAGATATAAGATATTTCTCAAGTCGATAAACTTTAAAACTTCAAAAAAGAATCTTTTCAAAGGTGCCGGGGACGGGTTTCGAACCCGCGACCTCTATCCGATCATGCTCACGAGTTCTGCATGATCTCCAGATTATGAGTCACACCCTGTGAAGGCTGGCGCTCCACCAGCTGAGCTACCCCGGCATCTAGATTAATTAAGGGAGCTAGGTTTAAAAGGTTATTGAATTCGGACACCTCTTGATTCTACAACATGCTCAAAGGTCTTTAGGTTTGATGTAATCTCTTCCATTGGCTTCGAGTGAACCGATCAGGACCCGATGGTACTCTTCACCAACCTTTCTATCCAATACCCTCTCTAACCTACCGTACGCTACGAACTTCTCCCCTATACTCAATATATCACCATAGAGCGATTCATAGCTGGTAACCTCTCTTATATCATCGACCCTTTTGCCCTCCTTTACAGATACATTCTCTACGTGGTACGTATATGGAAGAAAGATCGCCTCCCTATTATCACAGACCTCTCCTTCAACTCGAACCATACCTTCACCTATGAAGGATCTATCCCCATACTCCTCAAAGATCTCATCATCAGACTTTACTGGGTGAATCGAAAAGGCATAATCCTCGAAGGTCCCATAATTCCACTTTCGATCGTATAACCTCCTCGCCTCATCGATTGTAAATGGATGTGATGAAGACTTATCTCTACACCACGCCTCCAACCGATCTTTTGAGAGCCTTTTTATATATCGATCTTCATTGTAGAGTGATTTGACGAACTCCTTCAACCTTAACGCGTTCTTGTAGCCATAGATTATGATATCGATATCGGATAGTATGGGATGGTGGATATCGATGAGTACAGATCCGGTCAGACCGAACTTCGTTATTGGGATTTTAGTACCCTCTGATAAGATCGTAATCAGCTTTATACATGCATCTTGCAATCGATCCCTCCTCTCCTCTTTCACCAGTCGTTGAACCTTTTCATCCGGATGGTAATACTGTTGAATGAAGCTGTATGGGACTGCAGAAATTGTAGTATCGAATACCTTCGATTCATAGAAGTAATGTGGATATTCTGCTCTTAAAAAGTCAAGGTTTCTGATCAGATTCGGCATGTTATATGAGGGCATCATACGATCATACTTGCCAGCCCATCTACCCCCTTCCTTCGGAACATACCTTATATATGATATGATTCGATCCTTCGGATGAGTGTAACCTATTACACAGAAGAAGAACCCTTCTTTCGTCTTTATGAAATCTCTATCCTTCGGCTTCATAAACCTTCATCCACCAGCAGATTTTATAGTGATCATGTAATCTGATGGACGATTACCTAGGACGATCTGATAGTAATCTTTATGCTTTTCGATTACTCTCTCAATCTCGCCCTGTGCTATGACCGTCTCATCGACGATCGCATGTTCACAGAACCTCCCTCTAAATGATACGATCTTATCGATATTCGATACCTTATCTCCTTCAAGGAATTCGACGTTCGATAAAGTATATTCACAGGGCGTGAATAGAGAGTCCGAATCATCGATAACTCTCGCTTTAATCTTACCGTACCCGATGGGTTTATAGATTACAGATCCATACTCTTCCTCAACATCTTCCCAATCTTTTACATATCGAATGAAGTAATCGCTACCTTCAAATGTTCCCTGGATCGTCTTCCTCCTTTCATGCCATAGGAATCTATCGAATGGCATCTGTGTATCGAGTGAACGAAATCGATACAAACGATATAGACTCTCTTCATTGTAGCGCTTAACCTTCGATGAAGATCTGAAGAGATCTATTAAAGTATTTCTAACAGCTCTACAGTACTTGCTCCCATACACGATCACATCGATATCGGAAGATGGTAAATGTAACCCTAATAGGATCGAGCCCGAAATCCCAAACCGATCCAATGGGGCATTCGAGCCATTACTCAAAATCTCTATAAATCTAATAGCCCTCTCTTCGATAAGGTTTAGGCCATCAGCATTCAATAGTTGAATGAGCCCATCCTGTGGTCGGTAGTGGTAGAGTACCTTTGAATCCTCGATTTCACATAACTCTCGATTGAAGACCGGATCGAACCTTAAGAGTTGAGGATACCTTTCCTTAAGAATTCTATACCTTTCATCGAGCATATAGACCTTTCTAAACTTTATCGATCCACGCACCCTCTCACCATTCTGGTCTGGTATGTATCGGATGAGGCTGATGAGTCGATTCGGTGGATGAATCAAACCCTTCACTTCGAATATGCTGTGATCCTCCAACTCTACAAAGTCTCCCTCTCTCCCTCTCATCATTTCCCTTTTCATCTACGAATCTACAATGAAAGGTTAAATAAATCATTTAACTAATTTAACCAATTAACCATCTATTGTATCGACATGGTGCTAGAATCGCAGAAAAAAATTTTATTTTTCTGAAAATCCGACACTGATCCTATCCTCATCCTTTTGATCTATCTCTTTAAAGCCCTTTGCCAAGGATCTCTCTCAAATCTTTACAAAACCTTTTTACATCCATCATCTTTACGTGTGGCATGATGATCAATCGAATATGAGTTGGTAAATAAGATACTACCCAGCCTCTTTTAGCAAGTCCATTCACTATCAGATGTAAATCGATATTTTCAGAACGTATACCTACGATATTCATACTCGGTTGTACTACTAGGGTTAAACCTTTGATCGTGCTGATCTCTCTCACCAGAGCTTCGGTTACCTTCATACACCTCTTTACGATTCTCAAGTACCCTTCAAAACCAAGGTGCTTTAATAAAGCCCATACTGCCAACGCTGCACCGCCAGATCGGGTCAGAGTTATCGTAGTATATTCGGATTCACCATAAGTTCCATAGGGAATCTTCTCTCTTACTAGATCCAAGTATGAACTGTTACGAAAGATGATACCACCTGCGGGTATCGGGCAGAGGCCCATCTTATGGGGGTCTATAGTTATCGAATCCACACCCTTTAATTTAAAGTCAAAATCGTTCACTCTATATCCTAATTCTTTGAGGAATGGTATGACAAAACCTCCAAATGCCGCATCTACATGTAGATATAGATTATGGGTAGATGCGAGCTCCGAGAGTTCATCGATAGGGTCTATAACACCCAGATCGGTAGAGCCAGCAACACCTACGATAGCTAACGTCTTATCATCTATCGATCTCTTCACCTCATTCACATCCACTTGAAAGTTTTCATTCAGGCCTACTTCTATGAGCTCAAGGTTCAATATATCGGCTGCACGACGAAATGATATATGAGCAGATCTAGGTACGATCACCCTATTCCTACCTTTCTTCATCTTCTTTGCAACCCATAGTGCAAATAGGTTCGCTTCACTCCCTCCTGAAACTATATGGCCCGATGCATGAGGGTTTGAAAGTAGACTCCCAATCATCCTTATAGCTTCTTTTTCGATTTCAGCGACATGAGGGAAGAGATTTACATCACCCAAATTCTTCTCTATAAATCGAGTAAAAACATCTACAGCGAATCTGTGGGGCTTTGTGCACATCGATGATAGAATCCTTCCAGATTCGTACGTGGGTTCGCCCTTCAATTTCTCCTCTAACTCACGTAGCACGACATTCCTTGACAAACCTTTACCCTGCATGACCGATCTCATATCTTAACAATAAAAGGGCAAGATATTATACTCTATCATCAATACATGATTTCCATTCATTTACTCTCTTGAGTAAATTGGACATGATCGTTGAGTATATGGAGTTTGGTGCGATACGGCAAACTGTTGTGTTGTAATATTCTATCAACCTGATCAACTCGTCCGCTTCTGAAAGCCTCTTTTGTGATAGAAAGGCCCGAACACGTGTAGCATGTATGATACTTTCGATCGTTATAAAATTCGCTCTACAGTAGACTTGAGGGATGTAAGAATCCTTCACATCGATCGACTCCACCTTCAATAAAATCTCAGCCCTATTCTCACCATGATGTTGAATATTTACTACAGAGGTCTCGAGGTGGGCATCGGCATACTTCAGATAGGGTGCATTTACCGATTTTGCATTCTCGAACCACTCCGATGGGATCCTTTCACTCGAGCCCTTGAATGCAGTCCTATAGTAGAGTTCGGCCTTCGATGTTATATTCACCACAGCACAACCCCTCTCCACCATATTTCTATATGTCTGAGTGTTGGTGAATGGTCTGGTTAATAATTGCCCTTTCTCATTCATAATTATGCCCATAGGAGCGGCATTCGGTTCACCATTCGGATTATAAGTTGAAATTATAGACTCTACGATTACATGCTCCAGAAAACCCAATCGGTGCAGCCTCTGTACCAGATCCAATTCAAGATCTTATAGAGATATCAATTAAATATTAAAATTTAAAATAGGTGCTTTTGTAGATTCTTAGATGATCGGGCAGAATGAGCGAAAAATTTTATGATGTGATTATAATCGGAGGTGCGGCGGCAGGGCTGACGGCAGCGATCTATACTTCACGCCAGGGTTTAAAGACCCTCGTAGTAACGAAGGATATCGGTGGGCAAGCGTTACTTGCACCACATATAGAAAATTATCCAGGATTTAAGAGTATTAGCGGTTTTGAATTGATGCAGATCTTTTATCAACAGGCCGAAAGCTTCGGTAGTGAATTTGTGTATGAGGAAGTGAAAGAAGTGGGTAAAATCGATGGTAATTTCTATGTAAAGACCTTTCATGGTAACGTATATACTTCAAAAGCGCTCATCCTTGCATTCGGTAAAACACCACTTGAAATGGGAGTTCCTGGTGAGGATAAATTCGTTGGTAAGGGTGTTTCATACTGCGCCACTTGCGATGGTCCTCTCTTCAAAGACAAGGTTGTAGCGGTGGTCGGTTTTGGAGAGCCTGCGATCGATGCAGCATTGCTACTATCTCGCATAGCGAGTAAGGTGTATTTGATCACCAAGGGTAGTAGGCTGGTCGGTGATGAAGAGCTCATCAAGAGATGTATGAATGAGGAGAAGGTCACACTTATGCTGAATACTGAAGTTATGGAGATTAAGGGTGAGAAAAGGGTCGAGTCTCTGACCTTAAAGAATACAAAAACTTCAACGATCGATGAGTTGAAGGTCGACGGTGTCTTCGTAGAGTTAGGATATACCGCGAAGACCGATTTTATCAGAGGTTTTGTGGAAGTGAATGAATCGGGCGAGATCATCGTAGATAAGAATCAAGCGACGAGCTGTCCAGGTGTCTTTGCTGCGGGTGATGTAACTGATGCACCATTTAAGCAGTTGATAATATCGGCAGGCGATGGTGCGAAGGCCGGTCTGGCCGCGTACAATTATATTCAAAGGTTAAGGGGGAAGCCTACCAAAAGGGCCGACTGGAGAAAGTTTTAAGGGAATGATGAGTTAATGAGTTTAATGAGTTTTAATCAAATGACTTAAATCTTATCTTTGCGCCTCTCCTTCCTCTTCTTATAGAGATAGTAGGTTGGTAAACCTACTATAGAGATTGGGATCAGGGCGAAGAGGATCACGATCAGACCTTGGATCACTGTAAATAGTATCTGAAGGCCGATCCTTACCGGTACATCCCATCTAAATTCAGGGAGCCATGCGGGAGGTGTAGTTGGAGGTGGTTTCGGTTCCCTCAACGAGATTGTAATCGTGGAGTATTCGACTCTGCGCTCTAGGTATCTGAGTTGGCTCATGTAGAGCTCTATCTGTTCACGCACCCTAGCGAGCTCCTGCTCGATCCTTAACATTTCATCCACCTTCTGGGCCCTGTCGAGTAGTTGGAGGAGGCGTTGCTCCTGGCGTTGTGCATTTTTCAACCTTGCCTCAAGATCTATGTACTTTTCCGTTACATCTTGGCTGCTTACCTTACTATCCTTCAATTCGCCCAATCGGCCGATGTATTGTAGAGTAGTATAGAACTCTACCTGTGGTACACGCACCGTCACGGTTGCAGACTTCGCCTCACCATACTTCGAGAATGACATCTGTGAAACGAATCCACCCATCTCTCGTACGATTCTATGTATCTCTTCGATTGTAGACTCAATATCCTTCACCTCTATAACCAACCAACCCTCATAGATGATCTTTCTTCCTATCATCTCCAACCCTGTTGAAGGGGAAGTTCCAGCGGGTTCGGTTGTGATCATAGGTTTGGGCGCAGGTGCAGATGTAGGTCTAGATACTTGGGCTAAAGGAGCCCTCGGTTCATCCTTTTCCTCTACAAATTCAACCTCTTGATACATCATCGCTCCTACAATATAGCCCGATAATGCTATCATGAGAATAAAGATTATGACCAAATACCTCTTTTTCAAATGGAGACTTTTGATCATCACACCTTCATACAAAAGGACATCTAATAAATCTATGGCGTAGAACGGGCCGTTCTAACGTATAGGACGATTTGCATATTTTGTATAAATAGCTTGGAATTAGCATCATTTACAAATACAAAATTTACAATTTACCGATCTACCAAGACCTCTTCATCGATGCATCTTAAAGGTGTACTTCAAAGAAAAGAATAGAATAGTGATATTTATGAAGATGGTACGGAGAAAGTATGATACAAGTTGAGAATGTCGAAGGCTTGATGCTTAACAGACCTGTTTTCTCATCACTCCGAGCCTATTCCCAAACACCGTAGCCTTAGATTTGACGATTCTAGAGAAGATAGGCAATGCTTCCGTTACATCGTCTGAAATTAATAGCCCCCCACTCCTTAGATGTTTCCACGCGATCGAGTATTCAAGTAATTGATGAACTTCGGTATGGACGCTATCATGAAAGAATATATCGATCTCACCTAATGAATCAAGTAATTTGGGGAGGATTACAAGACTATCTCCTACAAATAACCTCCATTTCTCTCTTAAGTGAGAAGGGACCATCTGTCCGACATCCTTCTTTACATCGATTGAATATAACCTTCCTTTAATGTCTAATGATAATAAAAAAGTATAAGTTGAGCAACCCATCCCTACACCTGTCTCAACTATCGTCTTTGCATTTATCGATTTAGCCAAAGCGTAAATCAAAGGGTAATGGTGCGGGTTTTTCGGATACTTTACATGCATGTTGAATTCATCCATATAATTTTTAACATTCTTTACATCGAGTCCAAAATTACTTAGCACACGAAGATCT
>JANXEG010000026.1 GCA_025058425.1 Nitrososphaerales archaeon | reverse complement strand
GTGTCGTGTATCCTTTTCTCTATTGGTTAGAAAAGGGGGGCTTTGTGATGAGTGAGCGAATAAGAAGGGGCCGGCGTGAGATAAAGTGTTACCACTTAACCGATAAAGGGAAAGATCTTCTCATAAAGGTGCGCAATCTCTTTAGTAATCCGATAAGGAAAGTAATCGCTGACCTTATAGGTGAACGTTAAGTTTACATTTGAGCCATTAAGAGTTTAAACTCCCGTTCCTCACTATTTATCAATTATCATTCTTTATCTAATTTGCCATTATAACCAAAAGGTATAAGTCATCTTAGCTCCCCAATCTCATTAATTATTTTAATTTACGAAACATTTAAATTTTGATATATTACATATAATGGTTGGTGATCATATGGCACAGAAGAATATTACAGAAAGGTTGAGAACGTTCTTTAAAAAGTTCTTCAAGGTAGGAAAGGAGAAAGAAATCAAAAAATGATTTGAAAAAGTACGAGAGGGATAGAGGCGTAATTAATGAGATATCTTCATAGATGATTAGATTAAATTTACTATTGATTTCTCTTAAGATTTCTCTGTTTGAAGAAGATAATCCCTAATAGTTGAGTAGTAAATAGTAACAAAGAATATCTAGTTGATAAGAAGAGAGAATTAGAGAATAATTATCATTTACCGAGTCGATGTTTTATTATGAGCGAAATGGAAATTTTACGAGTTATCATCTAAGTGTAAGAGTGTTATAGATACTGTGTTATTGTAGCTTCCAAGACCCTCTTAGGCATAGCACCTACGATTTGGTCTACAAGTTGCCCATTTTTGAAGATAAGTAACGTCGGTATACTCATGATTCCATAATTCATCGCAGTAGTACGGTTTAAATCCACATTTAATTTTCCGAATACGATTCTACCTTTATACTCTCGAGCCAATTCATCGATGATGGGTGCGATCATACGGCACGGACCACACCATTCAGCCCAAAAGTCCACCACTATTAAGGGATATTTGCGAATCGTTTCTTTGAAATTCTTATCGGTAAGTTCGATGGGCTTATCCGGCCAATCATCTTGCTCAGCTTTTTTCTCAGCTTTTATTCGATCCATCATCTCTCGCAACTTCTTCTGTTTGATCCATTCTAGCTCATCCATCTTATTACCACCATCGATAGCTACTATTCTGCGTTAAATGACTACTTAAAAGTCTATCTATTTAAGATGATAGTGATGGAAAAATAGGAAGAAAGATTTATGGGCTTAATCTTACAATCGATCTTAATCGTTGAGAGGTTTAAAAGATTGTTTAAAAGATTTGATTCATACCGCCTGCATTAGATTATCTATCTCTCTATGGTTCATTCATGCCTTAGTGCGACTACGGGAACCATCCTTGATGCTCGCCAAGATGGTAATAATCCGGCAAGGGCCCCTATCACTACAGCCATGAGGAATGTACCGATCAATAATTCAGGGGTTATCACAGGCGTAATCACCGATGCTTGAGTAGCAGCTGCCTGTCCCGGTGGTCTGAAGCCAGGGAAACCTAAACCTAGACCCCCTCCACCGAGCATACCGACGATGGCGAAAGATAAGAATGAGCCTAAGGTTATGCCAACCAAACCCCCTATCGCACCAGTTAGAGTAGCTTCTGCCAAAAAGATACTCAGTATATCCTTTGGACTATAACCAAGAGATTTCAAAATACCTATCTCTTTCGTCCTTTCATGAACGGATGTGAACATCGTCGTCATTATACCAATAAAGGCGACGATTACAGACATAAAGGCTATAGAGACCAGGATCATAGAAATATTTTCATTCACCGATTGAATATTAGATAATAATGAAGAAATGGCGATCACTCTAACTCTACCACCATAAAGATCAGATATCGTGCTTTGAATGTTACTCACATCATCGATCGTTCGTGCAACGACGTAAACACCCGAGTATGTCTGTGATCCGGTCAAAGATTTACCGACACTCATCGGTACAAAGATCGTATCATCGGGATTTATAAAGAAGCTCTGCCCGAATGGTTTAAGTATACCACTAACTACGAAGGCCCTACTTACTCTTACAATTCTTGTACCGACACGAGTATTGATCGTAGTAGAAATAACATTATTGACCGTTACCCCTGGAGAGCCGTCTTGAGGGTACGCGATATTCGTTCCGATGATGGCTTGGGATAATGCTGTCGGATATTCACCTTCACCAAGCGATATTCCCGGTAGTATCGATTTTAACTTTGATACATCCAATGCTAATATCGTGACATCTTTAGTCTGACCACCACTCCTTATCGTTGCCCTAATATTGTAATAGGGGACTGCAGATTCTACACCCGGTATCTGGCTGATGGTCTTCACCACCGTATCATCGATTCTTAGACCTGACCTCATACTAGGCATGACGAAGAGTGTCGTTATGCCGAGTTTATTGAAACGCTCAGTAACGTTCGCAGCGAAACCTTGTGTCGCACCGACCAGAGCGACGATTACAGCCGGGCCGATCGTGATACCGAGGATCGTCAATATAGCTCTTAACTTTCTATTCTTCATCGCACCCCAGGCGAATTTTAAGATTCGTATCGCCTTCATAGCTCTACACCTACATTATGCATTCTTACCATTATGGGTTACGATTCTCTCAATCCTACCATCTCTTATATGAAAGACCCTTTGAGCATAGGCTGCGACTTCCATATTATGTGTTACAATCACCATCGTGATCTTCAACTTCTCATTAAGATACTTTAATAATCTCATAATGGAGTGGGTCGCTTTACTATCTATATTTCCCGTCGGCTCATCACCTAAGATTATCTTAGGTTGGGTAATAAGAGCCCTTGCTATAGCGACACGTTGCTGCTCACCTCCGCTCATTCGATCGGGCGTATGGTGCATTCGGTGGGCTAGACCGACCCAGCCCAGTATCCTTTTGGCCCTCTCTCGTATCTCCCGATCAGAGATTCCCCGTATCAGTAAGGGTACTTCAACATTCTCTAATGCACTCATTCTCTGAATAAGGTTAAAGGTTTGAAATATGAAACCGATCTTTTGATTTCTAAGTTCAGCAAGGGCGTAATCATCGAGTTCAGATAGATCTACACCATCGATGAAGATCCTTCCCTTCGTCGGTCTATCTAGGGCACCTATTAAATTTAAGAGTGTGGATTTACCACTACCTGAAGGGCCCATTATACAGACGAATTCGCCCGCTTCTATATGAAGAGATATCCCTCTGAGTGCAGGGGTGTAATAACCACCACTCTCGTACACTTTGTGGACATCTTCACATACGATACTCATCGATTCGTTTCACCCTCTTTCTCTTTAGAGTTTTCAAAAATCTCCCAAGGAGGGGGTTGTGAGGGTGCCTGAATTTCAACCTCCTTCTTTAACTTTGTTGGTAGTGATAACCCTATGATGATTAGGGCCAAACCGCCTATTCCAACCAGATAAGAGATGACTCGTAAATAACCGATCGGTTGTAAGGTTGCTGAGAATATTGGTGAGGTAGATGGAATCGATGGGGGACCAGCTCTACCTGATGGGGATGAAGTGGGAGTTTGAGGAAGGCCAAATAGTAAGATCCTTAATTGAGTATCCGTATATGCTAAAGCTATTAAAGAGGTAGTAATGAAAATTATACCAAGCATTACTAAAATCTTACGCATCAAAGATCACCATCACTTTAAATCACACAAATCTCTACACTCTAATATTTTAATGGGAGATATTAGAACTTTGCCCGTAGATTCTTGCACAGCCCTTTTAACCGATTTACGACTCCTCCATAACACGATTACCGTGCTGAGAATGATTAAGAATATCGCTGTAAAGAAGGCTAAACCGATCTCCGTCATGCCTAGAATCAATCTCTGCTGTGTCGGTTGAATTACTCTAATCTGCTCTCGAAAAGCACCTACAGTTATGCTGGTTGAAGTGCTAATACTCCTCGTTTGATTGTAATTATCACTATAGGTGATAATTACTGTAATAGGGTATGTGCCATTTCTTGCCCTCCGATCGACCTGTGCACTAATGCTGAAGGGTGTTATCACATTCGTATCTACTTGGCCCACATACTGTGGTGCACTTGAAATCGGTAAGGATGGGCTACGTGCACTGACGACCGTATACATCGCTGGAGCATTCCCGCGATTAAGAATATTTCCCACGATTGTAAAGTTACCCCCGGGTGCGACCCTTGATGGTGAAACCTCCAAATCTTGAATTGTAAGGTATATAAGGCCCTGTACTGCGAGATTGATACTCTGAGTTTCAGTATAAGATATGCCGAGAGAGTCTTCATAACTTACATCTATTTGGAGTGCGTAGATTTTATCTACTGAATCTGGTGTGGCGAAGATCCTAGGCAATATTGTAACACTACCTTTTGGCGGGATGGATTCGATGAACCACCTATTCTGCCCTGTAGCTAAATTTATCGCAGCCCCTGGTGAGGTTGATAGTGTTACTACCACTGAATAGATAGGGGCCATTCCGATATTGGTAATTTTAATCTCACGATTGTTGACAATACCTGCCGTTAACGTGTTATCGTTGATTGAAATTAAGATCGGATTTATCAACCTCTTAACCGATAATCCTATTACTCTACTCTCCGTATTTACTACTTCACGTTCATCCAAATATGATATTGTGAGTTGTAGTTGAAGAGAACTCCCTTGAAAGCCTTGAGGTACGAAGATCGAGATGGTGAAAGAAGTGTTCGCATTTGGTAAGAGTATATTTGGATAGGTCTGCTTATCTCCTGAAATTATTACAGCTGGTGATGGTGTAACTACCGATAGAGATAGATTACGGATTGGTCTACCTCGTGTATTCGTTACCGTTATCTCCAATTCGTTTATGCTATTTGGCACTATAGAATGTATGTTCTGAGATACCTTCAAAAAACTGGATGTATCTTTGGTCGTTTTAAATCCTATAACTCTAGTTAATGAATGAGTAAAACCATCTGGTTTACGGTATGAGATCGAAGATTGTAACTGTACTACAGAACCTTCAACCGAGGGTGAAACGTAAATCAAGAGTGGAGTATAAATTACGCTATATCCTTCGAGTTTCTGAAAGTAAAAGGAGTTGCTACCGCCTACTATCACTATACCAGTTGGAGGTGAAAATGTAACTTCCAAATTGGTGATCGTCGATGGTCCTAAATTTCTTATCGAAATATTGACCTTATTAATAATACCCGGTGAAAGGGTTGAGGGTTGGGCATTAACTTCTACAGTTAAATATTCAGAAGGTATAATATTAAATCCTATAACTCTACTTGAAGATTGTAAAGAGCCATAACCATCTCTATAAGATATTAAGATACTCATCTGGATATTTGAGAGTGCTAAGTTGCTCGATACATGAACCTTCAGCCTTTTAGAGATGGTATCGCCCGGTGCGATAGATTTGATACTGATTCTGTTATCATCACCGACGATCGTTACACCGCTAGGAATGGTCAATGTGGCTTCGAGGTGCGTAGCCCTACCCGATCCCACATTCTTAAATACCAAAGATAATTCATTTAAAACCCCTGGAGCAAGGTAGCTAGAGTCTGTCGATATGGTAATACTGGGCCTACCTAAAAGAGGGACATTCACATACATTTCAACGGGTATAGCGCGAATGGGCCCCTCCTTTGATACCATATAGTATTCGATGGTCATCATTAAACTATAACTTCCAAGTCCAGCCTCATGATCTACGTTAAGAGTGAAGGTAAATGTAATGGCTTCTCCGGGTTTGACCGTTGCGCTGTGAAAGGATGTACTTCTATCCCCGCCTAAGATATTAGAAAAGGGAGGTTTGAGGTTGAGTGATGCAACGAGTGACGTTATAGTATAGTTGGCCTGATGGGTTACAACGACCGTCAGCGGTACACCAGAGTCACCGGGTGCAACCGATAGCCTTGAGTTACCCTCACCCCAGTATACCGAAACGATCTTAAAGTCACTTATAAAGACCCTTAATTCGTAGGTTGCAGGTCTCGCATAGTATACCAAACCTCTAACTCTGATATAATGAAAACCTGCCCTCTCAGCTACGTAAACGATCTTCTCCACACCGCCCATATCCATGTATTCCCAATTTTCTGAAGATGCTAATAATCCAGTATAACCATCTACGGTATCTGGCGAGTATAAGTATAGATCTAAACTTGCCTTACCGGGGACTGTGAGCACTATACTGATCTTCTGGCCCGGTTGTAAGTCTACCTTGAACCATTGATCATCTACATCAAAATCGAATAGGTATCTGCCAGATGTTATCTGTAGCGCATTCTTTGGTGAATTACCAGGTTTCTGTGTAGCGTAGACGGGTTGTAAACCTAACGTAATCGTAATCGGAATTATAAGGATAAGAATTAGACCGAGGGCGATGGTGATGGAGGGTATTAGGAGGGTTGAATTGGCAGATCTATTAAATGAATAATAACATTTACCCAAATTTAAGCACCTCTATTATCGAATTTATATAAAGCAACGACCATCTCACCTTTTAATCTTACTAAGCCTCTTTCTTGCAAGATGGTAAGATACTTCGCTATAGTTTCAGGTTTGACTCCCACTTTAGAGTTAAATTCATATAAAACTATTCTCCGATTTACGATTCCTTCTCTTGAGATCAATTTGTAAAGAGTATTTATCCTTTGCTCCATCTTCAATTTCCTCATATCAGATATAGTATAGTCATGCGCCATAACCATCACTTATAATTCTTGAAGTAATCGGCGCGATACCACCTTTAGTAAAATATACATTATAAAGATCACCAACGCAGTTACAATAAACCATTGAAGGTTTAGAAGGATCGTTGGAGGGGATATGAGGAGTGGTGCTATAAAGATGATCTCAGGATCTTGAGAAATGCTCTCGCCGAGGCGGAGGAATGCGAGTTGATGGGCAAATGTTATCGAATAATACCGATCCACTTTATCGTTAGGATATGGCCTTAAACTCTTCATATCGATACCTCCGGGCAGATCGGGAGGTGTTGACATTATAAATACGGGCTGAAGAGCGGATGATACGACGTTCGTTTGATAGATGCTATCTATAACCGCATCTGGATTGTGTGTAATTAAAGACCTTACGGATTCGCCGACCTTCTTTATTAACAATACTCTTTGATCCCTTACAAAAGCTCCAGAGAAACTCTCGTACTTCTCCTCACCTTTAACGATGACCTCATCCCTGCCATGATATAGGACTGCTGAAATTACAGCTAGTTTCACATCTTCGTTAAAGGCCTTCTTTATACCATCGATATGGCAACCAAGTTTGACCACAGGCCCTTCAGGCTTAAGGGTTAAGCGATAATAAAAACGCACATCGATATGATCTCTTTCAAATCTATACCTTTCATCGATAAAGCGCCAACCGAAGCTCCTCACAGATGCCGATGCATTCCAACTATACTCTAACGCATCTTTAGCCTTTGTTGGTTTGGTAACCTTCCAAGACCATGGATTAACTGGTTCACGTCGTTCGAAGTGGATAAACATGGGTGCCAAAGGATACATTTTAAGGGGTTTATCTCGACTCAATCTCCAGTCTACTTCTTCATCGAGAACCTCTCTTGCTAAACCTTTGCGTGTTCGTACATCAAAAAGACCATTCCCATTCACATCCTCGAATATAACCAAATAGAGAGGAGTATAGGTCAATGAGTAATCGAGAGTATTATCCTTTAAAAACTTCACCATCTGGAGAGTCGGATATGTATTATAGACTCTCAATGAATCAGTATCTCGCCGTTTAAATACCATCTCCCATGCGAAGATGATATCGACTCTACCACCATCTTCTGTAGGGATTGTGATGTTAAAACCTGTATATTGGAAATCCTTATAACCCGCACGAGTATAAGTTATGGATGGCCCTTCGGCTCGAGCATCAACTTGAGTAAAAAAAGGAGGGCTGGAGAGCACTACCGATAGCGCCAGAATCAGCAACAGTAGTGCTCTCCTTACCATCTCACCAGCTCCTCTCACATTCATCTACGTAGTGATGGAGGTGTTGGAAAGTCCGTGATGATCTCGCCAGTCTTACCATCGACCTTTACACTACCGATGATATTTCCATTCGCATCTATAATAGGCACGTTGTAGACAAGTCGCAACTGCTTCGGTTCTCCAGCCTTCCAACCCTTACTCAAAGATTCTCGAACCGCCTTTAAAGCATCTTCAGCTGTCGGGGTGTTGAGCTTTCCGAGAGGTATTCTCATGACAACCTTATTCTTATAATCGATATTTACAATCCATAGATTACCTCTATCTTTAACTTCACCCACTTTGAACTCTTTAATTGCATCATTTACTATCGCTTTGGCCTGCTCACCAGTTATATTGGGTGTGAGTGAAGGCCTCCTAACGATCTCGCCAGTCTTACCATCGACCTTCACGTAACCTATTATCGTGTTATTTGAATCGATCAATGGAACGTTATAGATGGTTTTTAGTAATTTCGGTTCTCCAGCCTTCCAACCCTTGCCCAAAGACTCTTCAACGATCTTTTTAGCCTGCTCTGATGTAGAGGCGCTGACCTTACCAACCGTTATCGATGTTACCACACCCTTCCCATCTTCGATGGGAACGATCCAGCACGTTCTAAGAGAAATGGGTGTGCCCACTCTAAAGTTTGGGATCGCTGCTTCTACTATCGCTTTGGCTTGCTCAGGGGTGATGGTCAGGTTTCTAGATTGACCTTGCACTCTATCTCGTGAATCACCTCTGTACATAAGGAGGATAGAATTCTTCTTTACATCCATATGTGAGCGCATAATACTGGGCTCTACTAACCTTCCTTCGAACTTATCAAACCTCTCTCTTTGAATGGTTATAAACTGGGGTTCTTTAAGGTATTTATCTCCATTTATGGCTGTACCTTCAGATTTCGCACTTACCGACATAATCATATTTAACATCAGTATTGAGCAGATGATGATTACCGTAGCCGTCATGATCGGTATGATTTTACGATGCGTGCTCATCATTTTCACAGGATTAGATAAAAGAAGGTTATTTTTGACCTTTTTCTTTCTAATTTTCCGAAGTCTTAATAGAAGAAAATCTTCGAATAATTAGAAGTCTTATCAAAGGGAGTTAAGAATAAAGGTTAACCCGATGCAGAAGTAGAGTGTGAAGGAAGCTGAAAGGGCGGCCTTTTCGAAGACCAACCCTTTAGAAAGGGAGATCGCCGATGTGAAGAATGAGAAGAAGTAGCCCATTCCAATGAGCATAAGGATCTGGGCTTGAATGCTCGTTAAAGGTGCTTGAAGCCCCTTTGCTATAACATATAAGGTCGGTAAGATGAATGTGGGAGTAAGAGAGAAGGCTGTGCCCAAGAAGAGGTACTTCACGCCCTCTAACGTCCTATATAAAATATATGATGTTAAGTTTGCGAGAATATTGACTAGAAGGTATCCGGAAATGAAGAGTAAAGGTATGTAGGATTGTGGGATAGGTAAGCGCTCCATGTAGATGAAGACGATAGGGTACAATCCAGAAATGTTTGTGATCCAGGCACCATAAAGAAGAATTATAAGGGCGATAAGGATGGCGAGCTTTGGTATGCCATACAGATGAGAAATGAGCTTCCAACCTATGAGCCAAAGCGTTATGTAACCCTTTATCGTCGAGCTCCTTTTAATGAAGCGGCTGGAAGTTAACTTTTCGCTACTCTCCAAAAGTAATTTATATGCGAATTTGCCTTTCTCATTCAGATAATACTTTCTCTCTTCATTTTGCTCAATAAGATTTTTGAGGAGGTCGAGTTGATAGTAAAGAGTACCTGTACTTACGTTCAAGTACGATTTGAGATTAGTAAAGCTACCAGATTCATGCTCCCCAAGATAACGAATGATCTTTCTCCTCAAAGGGTGGCCCAGCATAGTGAAAAAATATGAGATTTCATCCTCCAAGCCAATTTATCACAATCCATCATGTATTAATGCCTACCTATTAATATACTTCTCACCAAATCGACTCATGTACATAAAAAGATTTGAATGCGTAAAGGAGCATCTCTTCTTCCATGTTCATTTTAACATTCGAGTTTTAAATTATCAAAATTCGATTTCGAATAATATAATATTAAGGTAAAGTTTATGCCCTTTGTGAATCGACCCTTTTCTTCGGCTTCATACTTAAAATCCTCTTCATTCTATCGGTTAATTCATCAAAAATTTGGGGGAGCTCCCAACCAGTTTGAGTGTAATTGAAGGTTTTATAGGGTGTCTTTAAACTCACACTCACCTCATATCGCCTTCTGCCCCCCACATCTTTACTCTTTATGACTGAGCTTGCCTCTTCAATACTCGGAAGGCTTCTCCTCAGAAGAGCTACTACCCTATTGAACTTCTCTCTTGCCGCTTCAGCTTCAAATGGATCGTCTGGAAGACCGACCATATAGATGGGGATTTTTGTAGCCACCTCCTTACCCATCATTAAAAGTTTTATAATATCTCTTTGAGTGATGATACCCTGTATCTCATCTAAAAGAGTAATGATGGTGCATGTTCTGCCTGTAGCCATCTTTTCTATAATGCTACTCACATCTTCATTAACATTACAGGTTACAAATTCTCTATCGGCAATTCGATCTACAGGAAAGTCGAGCCTACTACGACTCTCAACACCAATGGCACCCCGCCTTATCCCAATACTAGGCATCAAATTATTCACGATCATGGATGAATTTAAAATTCCAAAGAGTCTACCATCTTCTACAACGGGTAGATGATCTATCTTCCTCCTCAACATTATACTTCTCGCTTTGGTTAAAGGGTCCCATCTTGAAATAGTAATGGGTTGCGGGGTCATTATACTATTCGCCTTCACCCCTTTAATCCCGTAATCCTTCATTAAATTGATGATCGAGATCGCCGTTATCTGACCCTTAACTTTGGAACTCTGAACGACAGGTAGAGCTCTTAATCTATATTGAGTCATGAGAGTTGCAGCTTCTGAAAGTGGAGCATTTGGTAGTAAGTGAGGTGCGTACTTCATAATGGTGGTAGGCTTCGTCGTTGTAATATCCTTTACTCTCAATAAGTCTCTTACTGAAATAATGCCGATCTTTCCTTTTGCTTCAATAAAGACCTCATAAGCATTATTATTCTGCATAGTCGCTATTATTGATGAGATATTCGTGTTGATGGGGACGATGAGCGGTTCGGTTATGAGTTGCTGAATTTGGACCCTCTTTAGATCTTCTAAGCTCATCGATTATAGAGTCGTCTTTACGATAATTAAGCCTAACGTTTTTTAATTAATGATTAAAAGGATCACTTGAAGAACCTTTATAAAGGTTATTGTTGAATGATTAGTGAAGTTATATTCATAAAAACCCTTTATCGACTATTTTAAAAACTCATTGGCTCATTAAAGTCTATTTGCTACCGATGATCTTCAAACCGCCCATATAAGGTTGTAAAACTTGAGGGATAGCTATACTACCATCCTTCTGTTGATAATTCTCCATGATCGCGATCAAGGCCCTCTCGGTAGCCACCAATGTGCTATTCAGCATATGTACAAACTTAGGTTCTTCATGTGGCTTATCTCTATACCTTATATTCAGCCTTCTCGCTTGATAATCTGTACAATTGCTACATGAGACGACTTCACGATACTTTCCTTGGCCAGGGAACCAGGCCTCTAGATCATAAGTTTTAGCAGCCACCTTGCCCATATCTCCAGAGCATAGTAACACTACCCGATAAGGTATTCCCAGTTGTTTGAAGAATTCCTCAGCATTGTTTATCATGAGCTCATGCTCCTTCCAAGAATCCTCAGGTTTACAATATACAAACTGCTCTACCTTTTCGAATTGATGGACTCGAAAGATCCCCTTCGTATCTCTACCGTGAGTACCTGCCTCTTTTCTAAAGCATGGGCTTATACCAGTGTACCTTAACGGTAAAACTTTACCATCCAAAACTTCATTCATATGCATCGCAGCGAGGGCGTGTTCAGAAGTACCTATCAAGTACAGGTCCTCTCCTTCCAACTTATATATTACATCTTCAAAATCTGAGAGGATTATAGCTCCCGACATCGCTTCCCTTTTCAACATGTATGGGGGTTGGATCAGAGTAAAACCTCTCGCTTTCATAAACTCTAGTGCGAAACGAATCAGAGCATAATTAAGAAGTACCAGATCGCCTTTTAGAAAGTAAAACCTTGCCCCTGCAACTTTACCAGCCCTATCTAAATCGATGAGGTCCAATTTTAGGCCTAGATCGATGTGGTCCTTAGGCTCAAAATCGAATCGAGGAGGAGAGCCCCAACTTCTTACTACCACATTATCATTTTCATCCTTCCCCTCTGGTACAGATTCATGGATAAGGTTTGGTAGCTGGAGCATAAGGTTATTGAATTCTTCCTCTACTTTACGGATATTAGCATCCATCTCCAGGATCTTATTCGATAATTCTCTCATTTCGGCAATCTTTGTTGAAATATCCACACCTTGCTTCTTCAAATTACTGATCTCTTCCGATACCACATTCCTCTGATGCTTTAATCTTTGAACCTCTGTAATCAGAGTTCTTCGAGTTCGATCAAGATCTATCAACCTATCTAAAGGGAAGCTCATACCACGCTTTCTTAACATCTCTCTAATCAACTCAGGGTTCTCTCGGACCAGTTTGATATCCAGCATCAGCCCTTCACCACCTTTATTACACCCAATAAAACTTGAATATTCTCCAGTAATTCATCCACCATAGATATTAAAGTTTCGATATTCTTCTCACATTTAATATCGATCATTAACTCTTTACCCTTTACCTCCATATTCATCGATACCCCTGGAGGGAAATTGACATTATCGGGTAAAAGGCTCTTATATATGCTATCTGCTACACGACGATTCTCACAATGAACTACCAACTTTAACTCTGTCCCCATCCCAAATCCTTTAACTTGGAAGAGATCGCTCCTAAAAATTTTTCTACATTAGTTAGTGGAATCCTCGCTCCAGCCGCTGTATTATGCCCTCCTCCCACACCACCACATTGAATAGCAGCTTCACTGACTAAAGAGGCGAGGCTGATGGATTGTTCACAACCTATACCAAACCTCACAGAAAACTTCACTTCATTACTATTCATGAGGGTCTTAGCCAGTATCAATCTACCTTTAAATCGAGGCAGAGTAGCCAGTATCGATGCCAATGGGCTGAGCATATTTGGACTTACTAAACCGTCACCATTTATAAGAAACCACATCCGATTATCGATCACTCTCGATTGATCGATAAGAATAGTCTGTAGGTAACGGTTCAATTCTTGCCTATAATCGATGAGGATCCTTTGGGCTTCTTGAAGTGTCTGATCTCTATCATTTAGGCAGATGGAGATGCCGATACTAGCCCTTCCCATTCTACCACAGGCATTTAAGAGTGTGCCGAATTCCCTTGCATCTCTCAACGGAGTATTTTCATCTTCCTTGATCAGAGTGTAAACTGTGCCGATCAACTCTTCAACCTTTTCATTGACGGCACCACCAAAGTAGGGGATGATCACTTCAACTATCTTCATCTTCTCTTCATTGGAGAGTTCGGCGATCGTCCTCCAACGCCCATCGTCCTTCAGTTTTATACCTGCAGATGTGAGACTCGCAAGGCACAAATCCCTATTACCCGATAATCCAGGTATGTAAGGCATAGCAGTGGATGCGATCGCTTCATGGATAGGTTTTGTCTCTCTACCGTAGAAGAGTAGGTCTGTGGTAACCTTCAAGTAGCCATGCTTCAAGGCATCATTAACGATCCTTTCATTCAAGCTGATGAGGGATCTTTTATCACCACGATCCTGCCTATCGGCCAAAGCACCTACTATAGGCAACCATGAAAGGTTCACGTTACTCTCATCCATCTTTACAGCTATGAAGTAGGCCATTCCAGCACCACAGACTTCAACACCACCATCAAAACCGAATTGCCACGCGTTGAATACATTCTTCATATTCAACTCTTCATCGGGTACTCTATGATGATCTATCATGATCCATCGATGATCAAGCCTTTTAATAATCTCATTTACCATTCCACCCCCGATTTCACAAAAGATGTATAGACCATAATCCCCATCTTTAAGCTCATCGAGCAACTGGAGATCCAGATCTCCAATGACTCTTACTAAAAATCGGCCGCCCTTACGATAGATCGCTTTAATAAGAATACTTGCGGTAGTGATACCATCTGCATCGATATGTGCTATTAGAGCGATCTTCTTTCCAGCCTTTACGGTATCGATGATCCTATTAGCTATCTCTTCCGCCCTTTGTAAAAGCTCTTCAAAATTACTCATACTTCACGCCAATTGTGCTACGACTGCAGAGTACTTCCAATTCGGTGGTAACTTCCCTCGACTCTTGTAATATTCAGATAATCGATGGATCCTCGCTTCTAAAAGCTCTAAAGCGTGAATACTCTTTCTATCTCCCTTATGTACTTTGAGGTGTGCCTGAATCTTTACCGCTCTCTTCAAAAGACGATCGAGATCTTCAGGTATGGGAGGGAGCAGGTTATTCTCCTCCAGAATTTCTGTAATCGATTTGCCCAGGATCGGTTTGACCAATGGAATGCCGTATTCATCTCTCAACTTCACACCTATCTCGCTAGGCGTTAATCCATCCTTTGCCATCTTCACGATCAGAGCGGTGATTTCGTCTGGGCTATAGGTAACCCATGATGGGATGTGTCGAGAGGCCAGCCTAGTAGAATGAGACTTCCCACGTCTATGTGAATACATCCTCGCCATATTCTGCCATAAAGATGCTAGTCGTTATTGCACATAAAGGTTGCGATTTTGATCACATATTAGCTCTCATAAACCACTTAACGAACTTTATCAACGCTTTAGCCCTATGAGAATATTTATTCTTCTCTTGAGGGAGCATTTCCCCAAAGGTTTTGGATGAATGGTAAGGGATGAAGATGGGGTCGAATCCGAATCCATATATGCCCCGCTCCTCCTGTGAAATCTCTCCCTTGACTACACCCACAAAGCTCTTAATATTCATAAATTTATCTGCGAAGGCGATCACCGATTTAAACTCAGCGTAGCGATCCTCTACACCCTCTAAAATCTTTAAAATACCCTTCAGACCTATCGTACGGTAGACATAAGAAGAGTAGGGACCAGGGAAGCCATTCAAACTACGTATGAATAGACCCGAGTCTTCCAGTATTAAGGGAGTCTTCGTGCCGACCTTTAAAGCGTTATATATGGATTGAGTCGCGATCTTGACCAGACTTTCACTCTGTACCTCTAATAACTTACCCTTCACCATGACTACATCTATCCCATACTGCGATAGTATGCTCTTTACTTCTCTGAATTTGTGAATATTACTCGTAGCAAAATATACTCTTTTAGTATCGTTACACACGTGTATACCTACCTCTCAACTCTATTTCTCGAATCTTGCCAAGTAAAACCTTCACCATATCCTCTCCAACTACAGAGCTGTAACCTTCTAGAATCTTCATAAAGATCCTCCTGCTATTTTTATGTGCACTCGTCAATACTTCTTTGATCAGATGAAGGTCTACTGCTTTATCTTCTAACCTTTGAGAAAAGAATGATAGGCCGAAATCGATCAACACCAAATGGCCATCCTTTGAAAGGATAAAGTTGGAAGTCGTTAGATCACCATGGATCAGATCTCTCTTATGTAATTTGGCTATATATTGACCTAACTTTATACATAATTCATCGATCGATTCATCACTCTCTGCATCGAGGATCTCTTTCATCCTCCTCCCCTCTATATACTGCATAATTATCTCACCTCTCTTCGCATCAACGAAATATACTAAAGGTGTCGGGACACCAGACTCACGAGCCCTTATCAAAAATGACGATTCCTGCAATGTTCTATGCTTCCTTATCTCCTCATCCAATCGAGGATTTCTATAGGTCTTTGCATCCCTTCTCTTCACTATGACCTTCTCTCCAAAGTACTCCGTAAGGTATAGGCTGGCCTCAGCACCCCTCTTTATCAGTATCTCCACTTTACAGCCACCTTATCGAACCTCCATGATTGGCGTATTATACTCTTCTCTACATCCACTCTGGTACCCGATAGGTAAGCTAAAAGACCGGTCCAAGAGATTTGGGCACCACAATCTCCACTATACTGTTGTGGTACGATTAGAGGGCGGGCATCATGTTGGCGGCACATCTCTTTGAGCATCTCTTGAAGCCTTAAATTCGCAGCCACACCACCCACCAATAAAACTTCTTTCTTCTCTGAAAATGCTAGGGCCCTTTCGGTAGTCTCGATCAGCATTGCGAATGCGGTCTCTTGTAAAGAGTAGCATAGATCTTCTAACTTCTTCCCTTCTTTCAGCATATTTTTAGCGGCCGTTAATATGCCAGAGAAAGAGACATCGTTACCTTTTACACTGTATGGCAATGGTAGATAATTTGAAGATCTTCTAGCCAATTCCTCGATCTTCGCTCCGCACGGTGAACTAAATCCAGCTTCTCTACCAAATTGATCGATCAATTGGCCGATCGTAATATCTAAAGTTTCACCAAAGATTTTCCATCTACCTGAGATATAAGCGGTGATGGCCGTATGCCCACCTGTTACAAGTAGAACAACGGGATCTATCGCTCCAGTCAGCATCGTCGATAATTCGATATGGCCTAACGCATGATTTACAGGGATTAAAGGTTTTTTAAAGTATGAAGAGAGAGATCGAGCAGAAACAGCACCCACTCTTAAGCATGGGCCAAGCCCGGGTCCAGCCGAGTAAGCTATCGCATCCACTTCCTTAATACTCACACCTGCTTTATTAAGAGCTTCATGAATGACCTTTGCTGCATTCTCCGCATGATGTCTAGATGCTTCACGAGGATGAATCCCCGACCCCGGGGGTGGTTGATATACACTCTTTACATCAGATAGAATTATTCCTTTACGCTCAACTATTTGAGTTAAAGCTGCTCCAAAAGTGTGGGCGGTCGATTCTATACCGAGGCATATCTTCCCCTCATTCTCCTTACTAAAGATTGAGTGATGGTATGTTTCTGGTAATTCTCTAGAAATCCTAGAAATCATTGCAATAATAAAATACTCTTCTTAAATAAATATGCTCTAATACAAACTTTAATCCATAGCAATAGCAATAGCGATTTACAAATCTTGAGATCAATACTAATAATCATTAAATTCTCATGAGATTTTTAAGAAGATTATTCAATCGTGTTACCTTTGTATCGATTAACCGAATGAGCATATTCATAACTATAAGGGTGATGAGTAAAAATTGTATGGGATTTGTAAGGAAGCGAAGAATAAATGCTATCGATGCTACTATCAATCCATAGAGGGTTTGATTACGTGCAGGAGAGGTAGGTGGATCGGTAAGCATAAAGAATGTAAAAAAGAAGAGGCCACCACCCGCACCAAATACTTCAAGGGATAATCTCACCAAAATCTCTTGACCAATATATAAAGCGAATATTGTGAAGAGCAGAATGTAGGTGGTGAGGAAACCGAAAGT
>JANXEG010000025.1 GCA_025058425.1 Nitrososphaerales archaeon | reverse complement strand
GGGGGATGCGTGGGGCGATGGATTGGTAGATGCAACATCGAAAAGGTTTAAAGAATTGGGTGGGACGGTCCTTGAAGGTATCAGATACGCCCCAGATGCAAAAGAATTCTCCGCTGAAGTTCGAGTTCTCGCATCGAGGGTCGATGAAGCTGTTAGAAGATGGGGTAGCGAAAAGGTCGGTGTTTACTTGGTAGCATTTGAAGAAGCAGCTACACTCTTCACTCAAGCTAATGATTACCCAATCTTATTGAGAGTTAGATGGTTCGGTAGTGATGGTACCGCCCTCTCGAGCCGTATAGAAAAGGATGCGGTCGCATCAAGGTTCTCTGTAGCGACAAAGTTCCTAAATACATACTTTGCACCGGCCGAGTCCGAGAAGCTCATAAAGTTGAGAGATTACATAGAGAAGAGGTTTGGAAGAAAGTCCGATCCCTATGCGTATAATTCTTACGATGCCCTTTGGGTTGTAGTTCAAAGTATACTTGTAGCTGGTAAGTATGATGCTGATGCGATCAGAAGTGTTTTACCGACCGTGGCTGAAAATACATTCGGTGCGAGTGGTTGGATCAAGCTCAATCCAGCTGGGGATCGGGAGACTGCCGATTACGATCTATGGGCGATCGTCATGAAGGACGGTACGCCAAAGTGGGAGAAGGTAGGCTACTATAGTGCAGCGACGGATAGTGTGACATGGCTCGTTAAATACTAAACCAACCTATTTTTTTATGACTTTATGGTGAACGATAGCATACTAATTTTAAGAGGGGTTAAGAAAAGATTCGGCGGATTTACCGTAGTCGATGGTGTAGATATGGATATAGTGAAAGGTAGGCTTACAATGCTTATAGGTCCGAATGGTAGCGGTAAAACAACTCTAATAAATATTATATCTGGATTCTACAAGCCTGATGAAGGGCAGATAAGCTTCGATGGTAAAGATATTACCAATATGCATCCGAATCGAATCGCGCAACTAGGTCTAGTAAGGACTTTCCAAATCCCATCACCATTTATAAAGTTATCTGTGTTAGAGAATATGCTGGTAGCCTCTTCAAACCCCGGTGAAGCATTCTTTAAAGCACCGATACGTAGATTCTGGATCAAGAAGGAAAGAGATGATGTTGAGAGGGCCTTTAAGATTTTGGATCTGTTGGAGATGAGCCACCTTTACGATAAACCTTCCTACACTTTGAGTGGAGGACAGTTAAAGCTTTTAGAGATAGGGAGGGCACTCATGTTCGGTGCCAAGATGATACTCATGGATGAACCAGCTTCAGGTGTAAACCCAACTTTGGCACATAAAATATTCTCTCATATGGTGAATATTAAAGACGCTTTGGATATCACTTTTCTTATTGTGGAACATAGGCTTGAGATCGCTTTGAAGCATGTCGATGATGTCTATGCGATGATTCAAGGGAGGATAGTATCTCATGGATCGGGGGATGAAGTCTTAAGGGATCCGAAAGTGATAGAAGGGTACTTGGGTGGTTGAATTGTTAAGGGTTGAGAATATCAACGCTGGTTACCAAAGTTTTCAAGTTCTTTTTGATGTAAACACAACTATAGAGCGTGGAAAGATCACCGTCGTGGTTGGACCGAATGGTAGTGGCAAAAGTACCTTCCTAAAGACCATCTGTGGATTGACCACTATATACTCTGGCAGAATCTTTTACATGAATAAGGAGATAACTGGTTTATCACCACACCAATTGGCAAAAGAGGGTATAGCCTATCTACCACAGATCGGAAATGTCTTCTTGAATCTAACTGTGAAAGAGAATCTGATCATGTCGAGTTACACTCTTGATAAATATACAACTCAAGAGAGAATAAAGGAAGTTACCGAATATTTTCCTATGATAAAAGCATTTTGGAATAGAAAGGCGATCACACTAAGTGGAGGGGAGAGGCAGATATTGGCTATGGCTATGGCTTTGGTAAGAAGGCCGAAGGTTATGCTCTTCGATGAGCCAACCGCTAACCTCTCTCCCAAGATGGCTTTACAGATCTTTGATGAAATAATCAAGCTCAGAGATGAGTATGGTATAACGGTAGTATTAGTGGAGCAGAATGCGAGAAAGGCTTTGGAGAGGGGTAATAGGGCATTATTATTCGTCAATGGAAGGATAATCTTCGAGGGTGAACCAAATGAACTATTAAATCACTCAGAGTTAAGTTCACTCTATTTGGGAGTTAAGAGTTAGACCTTAATATCATATCTGCTAAATTAAATAGATAAATATCTTACTCTTTAACTTCTACATTAGAAGTTATGACGAGGTACTTTATCTTTGTGGTTAAGGATCACTTAAAGGGGAACGTAATCATCCCAGCTAGTGAAGTACTAGCTAATAGAGTTAAGTATGGATTTTGGTCACTTAACTCGAAAACTCCCAACTTTAAATCAATAAAGCGAGGAGATAAGGTGATCTTTTATCTGGCTGGTAAAGAAGGGAGGAAGTTTGTAGGTATGTGTACGTTAGCTTCAGAGGTCTATCCGGTATCTGAAGTAGAGAAAAGGGTTGCCATGGGCCTACCTTCATCGACTATGGATTACGTCGTAGATTTAAGAGAGGTCGAAATTTGGAATGATCCAGTCGAGTTAAATGAGGTAGCACCGAAGTTATCTTTTATAAAGGATCTGAATAAAGCGAAGATGTACTTCAGAGGAGGGGTAAGGGCCATTAAAGAGGAGGACTTTAATAGGATCGTTCTAATGGGCAGAGCGAAGAATTCTTCAATCACTTAAATCTTCTTTATATAGTATCGGGGAATTACATAAATAATTCTTAATACAAAATATAGGTGTATGTATGAGGCTGAGCGTAAGGAGAAGTGGATATTCGATACTGTCTTCTTCGAAGCATCGATAAGGAAGAGTGGTAATAGTTTAGTGATTACCATCCCACCCGAATTGGCAAGAAGGTTCCTTTTATCTGAGGGGCAGAAGGTGAGGTTGATAGGTGCTGTGAAGAGAGGGACTCAAGCGGAGGGAGCGATATCGATAAACCTTGGTAGATTCTTGGTAAGAGAAACCGTTCAAGGTATAGAGTTTAAGTTGACTGGCAATCAGCCGATCGATAAACTTCCGGACTTCGTGGAAGAGGTTACAAATAAGTATTCTGCGACACGTGTAACTATCAAGCCTACAAAGCCCCCTGTGTGCAGAATCGCATTCGGATCTATAACTAGTGATGGTGTAATCGCTAGAACTGGGCGAGAGATCAGGGAGGCGATGGAAGAATTGGCTGAGAAAGCGGAATCTTCAATCTCTGATCTAAAGATATATGATGAAGAAATCATCTGGCAGGATCTAGATCCAGCGATAATTAGCAGAGCACTTCACATATTGAGTGGTAAAGTGAAGGTTGAGTGGTTGATTTGATCGTACAGTTGACTTACCAATTGTAAACAAAGGTCTTTAGAAGTTGAAAAGTTAAAAAAGTTAAAAGGGCTATATAATGACGAATTTTATACGAATAAATTTTGAGAAAGCGGCACATCTCCAGATACCCGATCAGATCCCTGTCTCATTATTAGCCACTGGAGACTTTATAATATACTTCTCAAATATCCCTTTAAATCATCAGATAGAGTACTGGGGACGCGATTATAAAAGGAAGTTTCTGTTACAGCTCAGACTGGTCGAATCCTTTCCAGATATACTCTTTCTACCTGGTATATGGCCCGATTTTAACTACACTGTAGAAGCTTCAGCCTTGGGGTGTAAGGTCATCTTTAAAGAGGATGCCCCTCCCAGGGTTGAATCTACTTTAAAGAGGTTCGAAGATGTAGAGCATTTGGAAGTACCCGATCCTTACACGGATGGTTTGATGCCCCTCGCTCTAGAGGCCTATCAATACATGGTAGACCATCTACCCATCGATTTAAGGTATGGTTATCGTTATTTAGAAGGCATGGCCGTAGCGATGGGTCCTATGGATATCGCTTCACTCATCGTAGGTTATGATAACCTTTTATTAAATCTTCACAAAAATCCCGATCTGATTCATCATTTGATGAAGATAACCACTCGGACGGTAATCGAATGGATTGAAGCCCAGTGTAGTGTAACTGGAGGTAAGAGATTGGTAATCTTATTTGAAGATAGTATCTCGTTTTTGAGCAAAGCTCAATACCTAAAATTCTCTAACCCTTACCTAAAGGAGATCTGTGAGAAGTTCACGGGTAGTGGTACGATCATAATCCTCCACAGTTGTGCGAATATCATGCATATTCTGAGTGAAATTCAAAAACTTCCGATAAATATACTTCATTATGGACCAGATATTACCACTTCAAAAGTTAAGAATATGCTTAAGGATAAGATCTGTCTAATGGGCGGTCTATCACCATACAATGAGATCATCAAAGGTAAGCCCATTGACGTAATTCAAGCTTGTAAACGGGTCATTGAAGAGGGTGGTTACAATGGTGGCTTTATACTATCTGTATCTGGCAGTGTTCCTGTAGGTACACCGATAGAGAATATTCGAGCTATAGTTGAAGCATCCAAACTTTATGGTAAGCATCCATCAAGATTATAACCCTATTCTTCAATTATTCCAAAATTTTTTTAACCAAATCCGATTTAATCTAGTAGGGTTTCGATGTGGATCTTTCGTACACCACAGAAGACCTTTAAAATAGGTAATATTGAAGTCGGTGGTTATCCCGGTGAACGGCCCACTCTTCTAATTGGTAGTATATTCTATAGAGGGCATAAGATCGTCAGTGATGAGAAGGAAGGGATTTTCGATAGAGAAAAGGCTGAAGCTTTGATAAAGGCTCAAGAGGAGTACTCAGATAAAACTGGTCTACCTCACGTTATCGATATCATAGGAGGAAGTCCTAAAGCGATCGTCAAGTACATCGATTACGTTTCGAGCGTTACCGATGGTATCATCGGAATAGATGGTATTACGGCAAGTGTGAGGATTGAAGCTTTAAAGTATATCAAAGAATCTGGTGTTAAGAATGCTATAATCTACAATTCGCTATCCGATCCTAAGGAAGAGGAATTGAATGCGATCAAAGAATCTGGTGTTAAGAATGCTATACTCCTTACGATAAATACCAAAGACTTCTCTACGAATGGGAGGATTATAAAGGCCAAGGATCTTTTGAGTATAGCAGAACGAGTTGGTATCGAAAGTACATTGATAGATACATGTGTCCTTGATATACCTAGCCTCGGGATGGCTTGTGAAGCCATCTATCGAATCAAGGATGAATTCGGCTTGCCCGCTGGTTGTGGTGTACATAATGCGATAGCTTTATGGAGGGGTGTAAGAGAGAAGATCGGTGATTATGTGATAAAGCCAGCGAGCGCTGTCGCTTCAGCGATAGCTGTAGCAGCGGGTGCAGACTTTATACTCTACGGTCCGATAGAGAATGCAAAGATTGTATTCCCTACGATCGCCATGGTAAATGTAGCGTACAGCCAACTATGTATGGAGCGAGGAAAGAGGCCAGATCGAAGCCATCCTCGTTACAAGATCGCCTAAATCACCTAATACATTAAACTTTAATTGCTTCAATCACATTACAAAATTTTAATGTGATAAAATTTGAATGTAAAGCACGTAGTTACTTCTTTTCTTCGATTTGATGGGAAGGTATTGATTCTAAAGAGGAGTGATCGAGTAAGTAGTTATAAAGGTAAGTGGGCTGGGATAAGTGGTTATTTAGAGAAAGGTGAGGATCCTCAGGCTAGAGCTGTAAAGGAGATAGAAGAAGAATTGGGCCTAACCAAAGATCGTATAAATCTGATCAAGCAAGGCGACCCCTTGATCGTAGTCGATAAAGATCACGGCGTAGTGTGGGTAGTCTACCCATTCCTATTCGATACGAATTCCGATACTATTCGGTTAAATTGGGAGCATGTAGAGTCACGGTGGATCGAACCTCACGAAATACTCAAATACAGTACGGTTCCGATGTTGAAAGAAGCCTTGGAAAGGGTAGCCCCTACCTCTCTCCATCCTCAAACTATCACGATCGATGCGATCATAAAGGATGAAATTGATAAAGTTAGAAATGATCGTGAGCATGGGTCGGTATGGCTCGCGATCGAAGCTTTGAAGATACTAAAGTTAGCCTCTGAACGGATCGAAACTTCTTCTCTAAACGAATTTATTAGATACTTGATGACTCTCGGTAGAGAGTTGATACTCTCTAGACCGAGTATGGCTCCTTTAACGAATCTTATCGGCTCTGTACTCTATCGATTACTATCTTACTCAAAGTCGAAAGGTTTTGAGCACTCTATCTCTAATATGAAGGCCTTCATATCTAGCGAGATCGATAAAGTTATAGATGAAACTCGAAGTGCGGTCTTAAAGGTTGCTAAGTATGCATCGGATTTAATTCCAGACGATGCTACTATAATCACACACAGCTTCAGCTCCACCGTCTTACAAACTCTGAAATATGCGCTTCAGGAGGGTAAGAGAATGAGCGTGTACATTACGGAGTCAAGGCCTCTATTCGAAGGTAGGAAGTTAGCAGAAGGGTTGTTGCTCGAAGGTAAAGGTGAAAATGTTGTTGTAACCTTGATTACAGATTCCGCTGCTGGCTACTTTGTAGGTGATTCAGATCTGGTCTTGGTAGGTGCCGATAGTATCCTAACTGATGGTTCTTTGGTGAATAAAGTAGGTACATATAGTTTAGCTCTAGCTGCGAAAGATAAAGGTGTACCATTCTATACGGTCTGTGAAAAGTGTAAGTTTGATGTAAGAAGTTATTTAGGCTTAAGATTCACCCTAGAAGAAAAAGATCCTTCAGAAATTTTATACCCCAACGCCCCTCCCAGTATAAAAGCTCGAAATATCTATTTCGATATAACACCATCACGGTACATCACAGAGATAATCATGGAAGAAGGTAGGATCAAACCAGGCGAGGTGATTCAACATATGGAGAGGATCGTTGAAAATATCTATCTACCATAAATACTAATGGCATCAAATCCAAAGATCCTATATAATCTTTTAACTTAAAACAACCTTTTTTAGTTTTATAAATTTGGCCACATTAAGCAAGATGATTTTTGAGGTTTTGACGTTGGTATCATAGAATAAATCAGCCAAACTCATGCTGAGATCTAGGAGTGGCTAAAGTACGATTATGTCAAATTTGATGGATTTATATTAAAGACCCTTTTGCACTTCTTTAATGACTCTCTCTAAAATATCTAAACCCTTATTCAGAAGCTCTCTACTTATATTCAGAGGTGGGAGTAATCTTATAACATTCTTATAAGCACCCGCTCCCACAGTTATCAAACCATTCTTATAGCATTCTGCTATGACCTTATTCCTCTTCTCTGTGGCTGGCTTCTTCGTTTTCCTATCCTCGACGAACTCTACAGCGAGCATGAGCCCAATCCCTCTTACATCACCCATGATCTCATACTTCTCCTGCATTTCTTTAAGCCTCTTCATCGCGATCTCTCCGAGTCTAGGCACATCTGGTAACAACTTTTCGATCAATTCGATCGTCTTGAGCCCAGCCACACAACCTACAGGATTCCCATAAAATGTCCCGCCAAGGCCTCCTACCTGTGGTGCATCCATGATGTCTTCTCTACCTATGACAGCGGACAACGGTAAACCTCCACCAAGAGACTTCCCCATCGTAATTACATCTGGAATTACACCGATATGCTCAATATAGAACATTTTTCCAGTCCTACCCATACCGCTCTGTATCTCATCATCTATCATCAAAATACTATATTCATCACAGATCTTTCTTAAGCCTTGAATGAACTCTTTTGGAGCGATTACAAAGCCACCCTCGCCTTGGATCGGTTCAAAGATTATGGAAGCGATATCATCGGGCGAGATACTGGTATTTAATACATTCCTAATATACTCAATACATTCTATACCACATGAAGGGTATTCAAGGTTGAAGGGGCAACGGTAGCAGTATGCGTAAGGAAGCCTATACACATCGGGCATAAATGGGCCGAATCCATATTTATAAGGCATTATGCTACTCGTAAGGGTTAGAGCCATGAAGGTCCTTCCATGAAAAGCATTCTCAAAGGCTATTATCCCAGGCTTCTTGGTAAACCTCCTTGCAACCTTCACACTATTCTCCACCGCTTCCGCCCCGCTATTCACCAAAAGGACCTTTTTAGAGAACCCTCCGGGAGCGATCGAGGCTAACTTCTCAGCCAACCTTACGTAGCTTTCATATGGTGTAAGATGAAAGCATAAATGTAGATGTTTTTCGAGTTGTTTCTTTATTGCATCTAAAACTTCAGGATTTCTATGCCCAAGGTTTAGACAGGAGATTACGGTGGCAAAATCTATGTAAACGTTACCATCCACATCCCTAAGCAAAGCTCCATCTCCAGACTCTATGAATATCGGTGTAAGACTATATACACTCTTAGGTACGTATTTATTTCTGAGCTCCATGAGCTCCTTAGACTTTGGTCCAGGTGGTTTTACTTCAATCTTCGGAAGTTCCTCAAAGTTCATTGAATAAAATAAAGTTCAAAACGTCATTAAAAAATCTTTTGCTGATTCTACCAATATTTAGCAAATGTAGAAGTGATGATCGTAGTAGATTTTATTAAATTCTTAAGACACAGAAGAAGAGCGATGTAGTATAAATGTAGGTCATTCGATATGTTAGCTTAATTATAGCTTAATATTCACGTTAGTATAGCACCCGTAGCGGCCGATGATGCCAATTTAGCGTATTTGGCAAGCGCACCGTGTGGGTATCGTGGAGGTGGTGGCTTCCACTCCCGAAACCTCTTCTCGAATTCCTCTTGTGAAACATCCGCCATTAAACTCTTTTTCGGGATATCTATCGTAATTATATCCCCATCCTTCAGTAGCGCTATCGGTCCACCCTCGGCCGCTTCCGGAGAGACGTGTCCAACCATCATACCTCTTGTAGCTCCTGAGAATCTACCGTCTGTGATCAGAGCGACATCTTCTCCCAACCCTTGTCCGACGATCGCTGCAGTAATGGAGAGCATTTCTGGCATCCCTGGGCCACCTTTCGGCCCTTCATAACGAATAACTACGACATCACCCTTCTGTATTCTATTTTGAAAGACAGCTTCACTCGCTTCCTTCTCTGAATCGAATACCCTCGCTGGACCTGAATGTATCAGCTTCTTCAGCCCTGCAACTTTAATAACCGCGCCTAAGGGAGCAATGTTCCCTTTTAATGTGACTAAAGTGCCCGTAGGTCTTATTGGATTCGTAAGTGGGCGGATGACATCTTGATTCATCGATATTACTACATCCCTTAGATTTTCGGCAACGGTCTTGCCATTGATCGTTAAAACTTCACCGTGAATGAGCCCATTCTTATAAAGGACCTTCATAATCGCCGGTACACCACCCACCCTATCAAGGTCTTGCATCATGTATCTACCTCCCGGTATAAGGTCGACGATGTGTGGGACACGTGCACTTATCCTATCAAAGTCATCCAGAGTTAACTTAACCCCTGCTTCATATGCGATCGCAGTCAAATGGAGTACTGCGTTCGTTGAACCTCCCGATGCAACATCTACAGCGATCGCATTCTCAAAAGCTTCATAGGTGAGGATATCGCGAGGTTTTATCCCCAATTCAAGGGCCTTTAAGATCGTTCTACCGGTCTCTCGGGCAACATCATACCTTCTCGGATCTATCGCAGGAATCGTCGCACTGTATGGTAAAGATAATCCCAAAACTTCGATAGCTATCGCCATCGTGTTAGCTGTGAATAAACCTGCACAGGAACCCGCACCAGGGCAGGCACAATTCTCTATTTCGATCAGCTCTTCCTTAGAGATTTTCCCACTAATTGCCGCACCTACCGCTTCGAACACATCGATGATGCTGATATTCCTCCCTTTGTACTGTCCAGCGACCATCGGCCCGCCATTTATGAATATAGATGGTATGTTGAGCCTTGCTGCGGCCATGATCGCACCCGGCTCAATTTTATCACAACTAGCTATCAATACAAGAGCGTCGAATCTGTGGGCATGGGCCATCAGCTCTATGGAATCGGCGATGACTTCTCTACTCACCAAGGATGCGCGCATCCCTTCATGGCCCATCGCTATACCATCACAGATTCCTATCGTAGAGAATTCTATCGGCGTACCACCCGCTTCCCTCACACCAGACTTCACAAATTTTGCAATTTCATTTAGATGTATATGCCCAGGTATAATTTCATTCCATGAATTAGCTACACCGATCAACGGTTTCTCAAGATCACTATCCGTATAACCCATCGCTTTGAAGAGTGATCTATGGGGCGCCCTTTCGAGACCCTCCGTGACTTCCCAGCTTCGATGTTTCAAATTTTTAATTTTTCTCTCCAACTTATCCATTTTACAGAAAGAATTGTACGACTTATCTATTAAACTTTTCAATTCGGTCATCCTCTTAATTGCTCTCTACCTTTCTCGCCTTCGGTAGAAATATCGATACTATAAGTGCGAGGATGGCTATTACTATTAATACCATAATAGCTACATCGGCACCATATTCATGTGATATGAGCCCTGTTAAGAATACAGATAGCGACCCACATCCAAATGTCATAAAGAATAGAAAGCCGTACAACGCCCCTCTAATCTGTGGTTCGCTTACAAATGCGGCTAAATAATTGAAGCTCGGATACGATGCATACATCGAAATCCCATAAATTATTACGAATAGAGCGATCCCCATTATAGGGGAGGGGATGAAGATCAAAAGTATCAAAGATATAGCGATCCCTAGACTCTCCGCTATGAGCATCTTATAACTCCCGAATTTATCGGCCAACCTCCCTCCGATGAGCTGCCCTAGAATCCCTGCTACTAACATAATAGACATGGCGTATCCAGCAACTTCTACCTTGAGGGATTTGACGATGACCAAAAAGGTCGGTAGAATAAATTCGACACTCCTAAATACTGAACCATTAAAGATGTTGAAGGCATAAAGTTTCCAAAAGGTCGATCTTTTGAATAGGTTAAGAAAGGTATCCATATCCATTTCGCCTTCTTTTAATCCTTCGATGTGAAATTTATACAGTGGAATCGCTGCCATGATGGTTAGGATACCGAATGTGAGAAAAGAATATTGCCAACCGTAGTAGAGGCCGATGAATGCGGAGATCGTGGGTGTAAAGATCTGCCCTACATTCCCTATAGCACCATGCATGCCAAAGGCTGCACCCAAATTTAATTTATAAACCTTTGAAATCAGACTATACGCAGTAGGGTGATAAAAGCTCGCCCAGATCGACATAATAAGAAATCCCGATGCGAAGCCCAGTAAGTTTGGGGATAAGCATATGATGATCGTACTAACGCCCGAGAGGGTTATACAAAGGATCAATACTTTTAGCTCTCCCAGTCTGTTCGTCAATATGCCACCAACTATCGATCCAAAACCGTAGATGAAGTAACCTATCGTTGCAAATGTACTGATGATCTTTATCGAGACTCCCATTTGGGTAATCATCAATGGTACCAATGGTGGAAGAGCGAGAAATAGAGAATGGTTCAATGAGTGGGCGAAGCCAAGCAGATAGAGTAAAAATCTCTTCTGCATTTTAATTCTATTTACCTCAACGCCATTAATTTTAATTAAGCCGATAAATAAGGATTTGGAAAAGTTCTACTTGCCACTCATCTTTAATCTTAAATTCTATGTGAAGCCTTTTCCTAAATATCGAGCTTACATCGATAAACTTATTAATAGATTTTGCTTAAAGCACTTTAAATGATAAATAAGGGTATGAACACCATAAAGCGTGAAGCGCAACTTAAAGTAGCAGAGTTGCTCAGAGAGTCCTTAGTGATTGTTATCCTTATTAAGTAGTAGGACTCACACACCTCATGTGAGTCCTATGAAATTTGTATAAGAGGTGATTATGTTTGGTTGTAATGTCCGGCGCGAAGGCTTTGATAAAGGCCCTGAAGCGTGAGAAAGTCGAAGTAATATTCGGGTTACCGGGAGGTGCTATTATGCGTGTATACGATGAATTATACGATGCCGATATTAGACACATTCTTGTCAGACATGAACAGTCCGCTGCTCATATGGCTGACGGATATGCGAGAGTAAGTCGTAGGGCGGGTGTCTGTATGACTACCTCTGGTCCCGGTGCCACGAACCTAGTTACTGGGTTGGCTACTGCGTACATGGATTCATCCCCGATTGTAGCTATCACTGGCCAGGTTCCAACATCTATGATCGGGAAGGACGCATTCCAAGAGACAGATATTATAGGGATATCGACGCCGATCACAAAATATAATATGCAACCGAGGGATCCATCTGAAATTCCCTTGACTGTGAAGAAAGCTTTTTACATAGCTACAACGGGAAGGCCTGGACCCGTATTAATAGATTTGCCGAAAGATGTACAGGATAAAACTGCGGATATGGTATTCCCAGATAGCGTTAAAATAAGGGGTTATAACCCGGATGTTCAACCAGATCCATCGGCTATCGCCAAGGCTGCAGATATGCTCCTTTCTGCTGAAAGGCCCATGATTATGTCGGGCGGAGGGGTTATCATCGCCAATGCATTTCAAGAGCTTCAGGCTGTAGCAGAGTTCTTACAAGCACCCGTAGTGACGACCTTCAAGGGTAAAGGTAGCTTCCCAGAGAATCATCCTCTATCACTAGGGCCCGTTGGAATGCATGGCCATCCAGAAGCGAATAAATTGATTACGGAAGCTGACGTATTGCTTGCTGTAGCATCAAGGTTCTCCGATAGATCTGTGGGAAGGTTTGATGATTTTATCGCTACTGGTATTAAGATTATTCATGCGGATATCGATCCATCTGAAATCGAGAAGAATCTGCCAGTACATATCCCTATCATCGGGGATGTGAAGGTAATCTTGACAGAACTCTTAAAGGTCTTGATCAAAAAGGCCATAAAGAAGGATCGTACCAAATGGTTAGAGAGGGTTGAGGAGGTAAAGCAACAGTTCCGCAATAGACAAGATCTTGGTAGTAAAGAAATAACCGCTCCTAAAATCCTCAAAAAACTTCGAGAGCTCCTCCCCATCGATACTATCGTTACTACAGAGGTCGGTCAAAATCAGATGTGGGCATCCCTTCACTTTGATGTAATAAAACCCGGGACGTTCTTCAGCTCAACAGGTTTGGGAACTATGGGCTTCGGTTTTCCAGCTGCAATTGGAGCGAAGGTCGCTTGTCCAAATGTACCTGTGGTAGATATTGCGGGCGATGGTAGCTTTGGAATGACGGCAAACTCTTTGGCTACATCCGTCTTAGAGAAGATACCCGTCATCGTGGTCATACTGAATAACAGTGTGTTAGGCATGGTAGCACAGTGGCAACGCATGTTTTACAATAGGAGGATGATCGCTGTCGATCTACATAATGTGCCCGATATGGTCAAATTGGCTGAAGCTTACGGTGCACAGGGTATAAGGGTTCAATCTATGGATGAATTCTCCAAGGCTGTAAGGCTCGCATTAAAGAGCGATGTTACCACGGTTATCGATGTACCAATCTCTCCCGAAGAGAATGTGTTTCCTTTCGTAGTGCCCGGTTCGGCCTTAAAGGATATGGTTTTAGCGTGAGTGATGAATTATGAATAAAATGCGTATAATTTCGACGATCGTGGAGAATAAACCCGGTGTTCTTTACAAAGTCTCGAATATGTTCCGTGCGAGAGGCTTTAATATTGATAGCATCACCGTAGGGACTACGGAGAAGACGGACCTTTCTCGAATGACGATCGTAATTAATGCTGATGAGCCGACTTTGAAACAGTTGGTAAAACAACTCGCTAAACTCATAGATGTTGTCCATGTCGATGTAATCGATCCTCAAAATGCGATCTACCGAGAGTTGGCACTCATCAAACTTAACGCCATCGAAACTAAGAGTAGATTGGAGATTATAAGTTATGCGAACGTATTCGATAGTAAAGTCGTCGATGTCTCGACCGAGCATATCACGGTAGAGATTACTGGTACTCCAGAGAAGATCGATGCATTTATTAAAATCATATCGCCCTTTGGTATTAAAGAGCTCGCAAGGACGGGCGTAACTGCACTTACGAGAGGTTAGATCTATGAACCAAGATGGACCCTTCATCAGAATCTTTGATACGACTTTAAGGGATGGTGAACAGACACCGGGTGTATCTCTCACACCACAACAAAAGTTGGAGATTGCCAAGCAGCTCGATAGATTAGGTGTCGACACGATCGAGGCTGGCTTTCCTATAACATCCCAAGGTGAAGTTGAAAGTGTTAAACTCATAGCGAAAGCTGGTCTGAATGCTGAAATTTGTGGGTTGGCGAGGGTGGAGAAGAAGGATATCGATCTCGCAATAGATTGTGGCGTTTCATGTATACATACATTTATCGCTACATCCGATACACATTTGAAGTACAAGCTTAAAATAACGAGAGAGGATGCGCTTCAAAAAGCTGTAGAAGCTGTGGAGTATATCAAAAGCCATGGCCTTACCGTAGAATTCTCGGCTGAAGATGCGACCCGTTCAGACCCTGAATTTTTGATAAAAATCTTCAAAGCGGTTACTGATGCAGGAGCGGATAGGATCGATATTCCCGATACAGTCGGTGTTGCCACACCGACGAAGATCGCCGAGCTTGTAAAGTTGGTTAAAGCACACTGTAACGTACCAATAAGCCTCCATTGCCATAATGACTTTGGATTGGCAGTTGCAAATACATTAGCTGGTATCGAAGCTGGAGCTACACAGGCTCACCTTACCATCAATGGTGTCGGTGAACGTGCGGGCAATGCTGCACTAGAAGAAGTTGTGATGGCTCTACATTGCCTCTATGGTAAGAAGACCAGAATCAACACACGACTTATCTATGAAACATCACGTATGGTATCGAGAATGATGGGCATCGTAGTCCAACCCAATAAAGCGATCGTGGGCGAAAATGCCTTCGGCCATGAATCGGGTATTCATACCCATGGAATACTATCACACCCATTAACGTATGAGCCATTCGATCCGGAGCTCGTAGGTAGGCGTAGATGGCTTCAGGCGGGTAAGCATTCTGGGACTCATGGTATACGTGCACAGTTGGAAGAGCTCGGAATTCATCCTACAGATGAGCAATTAAAAGAGATTGTAAGAAGGGTGAAGGAGCTCGGTGATAAGGGTAAAAGGTTGAGCGATGCAGATCTATTGGCTATAGCGAGCTCAGTATGTGAGAAGATAAAGGAAGAAGAGAGGATCGTTAAGCTTATAGATTTGGGCGTAATTACCGGTATAAAGGTCGTTCCTACCGCTTCGGTAAAGTTAGAAATCGATGGTAAGGTCTACGTTGCTGCAGAAACGGGCGTAGGCCCCGTAGATTCGGCGATGAAAGCGATTCAGAAGATTACGGATAATTTGGCGAGTATTCGATTAAAGGAGTATAGATTGGAGGCTATCACCGGTGGTTCAGATGCTCTGGCTGATGTGTTGGTCAAAGTGGAAGATAGGGATGGAAATATCGCGGCTGCTCGTGCGACTGGCGAGGATATTGTAGTAGCTAGTGTAGATGCGATGATCGAAGGGATAAATAGGATCCTTTTGAGAAGAAAATTCTCTTCTTCTATAAAATCTCAATGATTTAAAATACTTCATAGGGTGATTCTGATGAGTATATATAAGATATGTGTGATAAAGGGCGATGGTATAGGTCCTGAAATCGTCGATGCCACTTTAAATGTTTTAGAGAAGGTCCATGATAAGCTCGGGCTCAAATTCCAATTCACATTTGCTGAGGCAGGCGATTCCTGCTTAAAGAAGACTGGACATGCGCTACCTGAAGAGACGATCTCTATTGTAAAAGGTTCTGATGCGTGTCTAAAAGGGCCCATTGGTGAGACGGCTATGGATACGATCGTCGTTTTAAGACAGATGCTCGACCTATATGTGAATTTAAGACCAATAAAATGTTATCTACACACAAACTGTATGAAGGGTGATATCGATTTTGTGATAGTGAGGGAGAATACTGAAGATCTTTATAAAGGATTGGAATTTCAGCTGGGCGATGTTGCTATAGCTTTACGTGTTATAAGTAGGAATGCCTCTCGAAGAATCGCTGAACAGGCCTTTCGATTGGCCGAGTTAAGAAATCGTAAGCGTAGTGTAGTATGTGTACATAAAGCGAATGTAATGAGAAAGACCTGTGGACTATTCGTCGAAACTTGTAGAGAAGTCGCTTCTCGCTATAAAGATATTAAATTCTCAGAGATGTACGTTGACGCTGCTGCTATGAATCTGATCCGTAGGCCCGAAGATTTTGATGTGATCTTAACGACGAATATGTTTGGCGATATACTTTCTGATGAAGCGGCCCAATTGGTCGGTGGTTTGGGTATGGCACCTTCCGCCAATATTGGGGATCGCTTCGCAATATTTGAACCGGTCCATGGCTCTGCCCCCGATATAGCGGGTAAAGGTATCGCGAACCCGATATCTATGATACTCTCTGCGAAGATGATGTTGGAATGGTTGGCCAATACGCGTAACGATCCTCTATGCAATAAGGGAGCCTTTCTGATAGAGAATGGTGTAAAGAGGACTTTGGAGAAAGGGATCAAGACTATAGATCTTGGCGGCTCGAGCCGCACACAAGATTTCACATCTGCACTGATAAACGAAATTACAAATATTCCCATATAAGAGTTAGAAGAGTTGTATGGATAGTCTAAGTATTAAAAGTATTGAAGAGTTGGTAAAGGTAAGGTACGCTGGCCCTTCCATTACCTTCTCTAAACTACATATCTTTAAAGCGATTCGACTTTTGGGTGAGAAGAATATCTTAGGTAGGGTGAATTTAGCGAAGGAGTTAAATTTAGGACTCGGTGCTGTACGAACCTTGATTCAACGCCTTAAAGATGAAGGGGTAATTAAGGTTATAAGGTCGGGGTGCATCCTTACTGAAAAAGGAAGGTTACTCTATATCGATTCATTGAAGAAGATCCCGAAGATATCCTCGATCGATGCCGGTAAGTTGGCTATAGATCGTTACAATGTTGCTGTTTTGGTAAGAGATAGAGCACATAAAGTTAAGATAGGTCTGGAGCAGAGGGATGCTGCCATTAAAGAAGGGGCTACTGCAGCCACGACCCTGATCTTCAAAGATGGTAAGTTTAAAATACCCATGGGGAGCGAAAATTGTGAGAAAGATTTTCCAAATGATGTATGGAACCGTCTTTATAATACAATGCACCCTCAAGAGAACGATGTGATCATCGTCTGTAGTGGTAGATCGCAGATCGTTGCTGAGTATGGTGCATTATCGGCTGCCTGGACTCTCTTGAATGATTAAAATTTAAAACGAATTTTGATGATGGCGATTGTATATGTTGGAAGTTGAAGACCCTCAAGGTTTATTACCAACTACGATGAATAAATAGAAATAAGCTCTAATGATATGTAGGGGCCGTAGTCTAGCATGGTATGATGCCAGCCTTGGGCGCTGGAGGTCGCAGGTTCAAATCCTGCCGGCCCCACCATTAACGATTCAAAATTTGAGACCAATTTCTTAAGAATACACTTCAACTCGTTTATTATCAAAACTTTATTACATCTTTCTTTTAACGGGATGGTTCTACTTCAATTTAATACATTAGTTGAATGTAAAGATGTGATATTTTGATGACTAAATTCTATATGGCTTGATCCTCTCTTCATCGATACTGGTCACTCGAAGCTCCCAGGATCTTTCCTCCCTTTTCACATCAACCAATACCGGGCGATCCTTTGGTGCATCTGAATATCTTACAGTGATACTTGCTGCAAGATTGAGCAAATCATCGTTCAATTCACCCCTTACCAAACTTATCGGACCAACGAACTCATTCACTTTAAGAATGAAGTCAGACGGTAGTTTTAAGAGTAAAATCTTCTGATTCTCGAGCTTATCCCTGCCTACAACAAGTTTCGCCTGTGGTGAGAGGCGGAAGTGCCTACCCACCTTTAATAGTTCAATATCATTAAGTGTAGGATTTGGTGTATGAGTGAGTAAATCTTTTAATCGTTTAGAGAAGATAGGATCAGTAAGTAGGCAA
>JANXEG010000024.1 GCA_025058425.1 Nitrososphaerales archaeon | reverse complement strand
ATCTTTATGCGAATATAAGGCCGATAAAGACCTTTAAGGGTTTGGTAGGCCCTCTTGGAGAAGTCGATTTCATATGTGTCAGAGAAACGACCGAAGGGCTTTATAGTGGTATAGAGCATAGACTTACAGACGATGTAGCGATCGCTGTGAGAAAGATTACAAGAAAGCAATCTGAAAGGGTTGCAAGAAAAGCCTTCGAAATTGCAAAGGAGAAAGGTTGGAAGAAGATCATAGTCGTGACCAAACGCAACATTTTGAGAGAGACCGATGGTATCTTCATCGAATCTGTCGATAAGGTCTCAAAAGATTACCCTGGTATAACTTATGAAGAATACTTTATAGATAATATGGCTCAGCAGTTGGTAAAGAATCCCCAGAGGTTTAATCAGAATGTAATACTAGGTACTAACCTCTTTATGGATGTGATATCGGAAGAATGCTCAGCACTCATAGCTAGTATAGGTTGCGTATATTCTGGAAATTTTGGAGATACGTATGCGATGTTCGAGCCAGCACATGGAAGTGCGCCCAAATACAAAGGTTTATACAAAGTGAATCCCACAGCCACGATACTCTCTGCCGCATGGATGCTCGAATATCTTGGCGAAAAAGCATGTGCAAAAGCTATATTCGATGCCACTGAAGAAGTGATCGCAGAAGGAAAGTATGTGACTTATGATATGGGTGGCTCTGCGGGTACTTTAGAGATGGCCAATGCGATTGCTGAGCGAGCGAGAAAATTTCTAAAATAAGAGATGCTAATATTATCTAAAGATTTATTCAACATTATAAAAAGAGAAGTATATGATGTGGTAGTTGTAGGCTGCGGAGTGGCTGGACTCTCTGTTGCAGCCTCAGCTTTGGAGCATGGTGCATCTGTAGTTATTTTAGAAAAGGCTCCGAAGGAGGAAGCGGGTGGGAATAATCTGTACAATGATAGAGGGGCCTTTAGGCATGTACATGATGGGCCCGATGAACCTTATATATACGGTACTTATAGTGAAGAGGAATTCTTTAACGATATAATGAAAGTTACCGATGGCAAGGCCGATCGTGAGCTAGCGTGGCTCATCGTTAAAGGCAGTAGGGAAATCGTACCTTGGCTTAATATGATGGGTATTAGATGGACGCGAGTGCACCATCTACACAGTGAACGCACTCATAGGTTTGTAGAAGGAGCAGGCCCAGGCCTTCTTAATACATTACGCCGGTATGTGGAGCAAAAGGGAGGATATATCTACTATGAAATGAAGGCAGAGGGCCTTATCAGGAATATTCATGGAAGGGTCGTTGGTGTGAGAGCCTTGGGAAAAGAAGGCTTCATGATATTCTTAGGTAAGGCCATCGTTTTGGCATGTGGCGGTTTTCAGGCTAATGAAGAAATGTTGGCAAGATATGTAAAATTAACTAATAAACCACTCCTTAGAGGTACAAAGTACGATACAGGCGATGGGTTAAACATGGCCTTAAGGATTGGAGCGGGCGTAACCGGTGCCTTTCAAGACTTTCACTGTGCATCTATGGATGCAAGAGCACCAAAGATCGGTTGTGGAACCAGTTATAGAATAGATTGTATACCTTATGGTATCTTAGTTAATAAGTATGGAAGGAGGTTCCTCGATGAAGGTGAAGATGTATATACCTTGACTTATGCAAAATTCGGTAGGCTCATTTTAGAGCAGCCCGATGGTATCGCTTACGCTATTCACGATGCTAAAGTTACAGGCCTGTATCCAAAGCCTCCGACCGAGCCGTTCATCGCAGAAACTATCAAAGAGCTTGCGATAAAGATAAACGTACCCCCTGAAGCTCTCGAGGATACTGTAAATGAATTTAATAATCATGTGATTCAAGGAGTATTCAACCCGAAGGAGAAGGACGGTCTTCATACAGAAGGTATAACCCCTCCGAAGTCTAATTGGGCTATAAAGATAGATACACCTCCATTTTATGCGTATCCAGCGAGGGGAGGTATAACATTTACATTCGGGGGGTTAAAGATCGATCTAAATGGTAGGGTTTTAAGTACAGAGGGTAAACCTATACCTGGACTTTACGCTACGGGCGACCTTGTAGGAGGCCTATTCTATAATAATTATCCGGGTGGAACAGGGATCGCAAGAAACCTCGTTTTAGGCAGAATTATAGGTCGTAATGCGGCGATGGAGCCTCAGCCCGATTATAGCATTCTAATAGAATAGCACAATCCATCATCAAGCGATCATTCGATCAAGCAATCACTCATTCATAATTATTTTTTCTTTTTATTTATTTATTTCCTCTTCATCCCTCTTAACTTTAATATCATTGACGATCTTTTCTATCTGCCTGATCGATGTTCCGATATATCTCTCTAACTCAACGAGCTTCTCTATATCGGCTTTACTAAGGTATTTCATCACCTCCTCACTCTCTAAAAGTACCTCCTTGAAACTCTTACCCTCTTCTATGGCCTTTTGGGAAACTTCATAAATTATTTTATGTGCCGTTACCTTCTTACCCGTCCTTTCGGCAAGTTTTAACATAACTGGCTCAGCAGCCATAAAACCTTTTGAGACCATCATATTTTCTAACATCCTTTTTGTAAATACCTGTAAACCACCAATTATTCTGATGGCAGACTTGATCTGGGCATGGGTCAACATAAAGGTTAGAGGTAATACTAAAAATTGTGAAGCTGTACGGGTTGCATCTCTTTCATGCTGCATCGTAACGCTATTCATACTAACGGGAAATACTCTGACGATCTTTGCTATCCCTTCGAGCCACTCACTCGGCTCGGGATTCCTCTTTTGAGGCATCGTGCTACTACCATGTATACCCATAACCCAAGGCTCGAAGACCTCTTTAACTTCTTCTCTCGATAAGTCTCTAATTTCAAGACCTATCTTCCCTAGACTACTTGATACTAAAGACATTACACTCACGACCTCTGCGAATCTATCCATCCTTTGATGCAAATCTATATGAGGCGCTTTAAGACCTAAGTATTTCGCCGTTCTCTCGAGCATTTCAAAGACCTTACCTTCATCGTATCCAACTATAGCTACGAAGGAAGCCATCGTACCTACGGCCCCTGAGAGGCTAATATAACCGATCCTATCCAATACAGACTTTAATCTCTCAATATGTTCCCTTACTTCCGTAGCCCAGATTGCAAGTTTTAGACCGAAGGTGATCGGGACCGCATGCTGACCATGGGTTCTACCAGCCATCACAGCATCCTTATACTTCACCGCCTGTTCGATCAATGCCTTCTCAAATTCACGTAAGCTACTTATGATCACCTTTAGTGAATCGATCATCATAAGTGTTAAGGATGTATCGAGTATATCTTGGGTTGTAGGGCCGAGGTGAAAATACTCACCAGCTTCTCCGAGCTTCTCTTGAAAAGCGTAGATTGTAGAGACCATAATATGCTTCGCTTTACTCTTTACCTTCGCTATTTCTTCAGGCGGAAATCCTCTATTTACAGCATTGATAATCTCTTCAGCTGCCCATTTCGGTATTATCCCCAATTCTGCCTGGGCCTTTGCCAATGCAGCTTCTATATCCAATATCTTTTGAACGAAGTTTCTCTCACTCCAAATCTTATTCATCTCATCGGTGCTGTACGCACCACCAAAGAGGTGGCCGAAGAAAATAGGTAGTTCATCTACCATCTATATCGCTCTCTCGCATACGAATAGACTCAAATATTTTAACTCTAATAGGATATTATAGGATATAGTAGGCGATACCGCTCATCAACCTTCTTGCTGTCCTTCCTATAGTCACACTCTTAATCTCTACACTCTCTCCACTCGGTATCGCTTCCACATCTACATCTATCACTCCCTTTGGATGTCCGATTATAACCTTATCCCCTTTTCCTTCACAGAGCTGATTCACTATACTATTTGGAATCTTCGCTGCCGCTCCCGTACATATCGCACCAGTCGCAGCGTAGGCATGGTGCATCTTTTGTAAGGAGAAGAGCCGTGCAAGTACAGAGTACTCATCCTTTTTCACAACATCTCCCATTACAGTCCTATAATCTTGTTTTTCACCTACTATCACTATGAATGGGAAGTGAGGCGACTTTTCAGTAGCCTCCTTAGCATCTTTTACTAAACCCATCATCTCTGCAGCCTTGCTTCTAATCCTTTCAAGCTTTATCTGAATATCCTTAGTTATCTCATGCGGGAGTTCTTTACCAGTTAAACCTACATCTCTCGCCCTTATAAATACGGCTGGATTTGCAGCATCTACTATGGAACCTTCGATAACTTCAACACCCGTATCGATCTTATTTATAGGCTCTCCCGTTGGTAGTAACTTTCCCGAGACCGCTCCTCCCGGCTCATACCACTTTACATCGATTCTTGCACCAGGGTTTGGAACACCATCTATCCAATAATCACCTTCATACTTTGTAAAACCATTCTCGATAGGAACTTTTGCATCGACCCTCTTCTTCGTATTTGTATTATACATTCTAACCACTGTATAAGGCTCTTTAGCCTCGATGATCTTCTCATCGATGGCGAATGGGCCCACGGCTGAAGTAAGATTCCCACAATTTCCCGTATAATCAATAAAGGCTTTCTCTATACCGACTTGGCCGAATGTATAATCGACATCGACATCGGGCTTATCAGATCTCCATACGATCATCGTCTTGCTCGTATGAGTATGTGTCCCCCCAAGCCCATCGATCTGCATAGGATCCCCGCTACCGAATATTTTTAGAATTACTTTATCCCTCTCAAAATCATCCTGAGGGAGATCTTCTTTTTTAAAGAATACTCCTTTACTAGTTCCACCTCTCATAATCACACATGGAATACTCTTCATAACCATTATAGATCAATACTCTTTTCTCTTCTTTAGATTTAAACTTTTAAAACATCGTATATATGATATCAGATACTCGTTAAGATTCTTCGTTTAATAACCGATAGGTTGATTCTCCACTAAATTCAAAATTTCTTAATTTACTTCGACTATACACTCAGATACTTTCTCTCGAGCTCTCTGTAATAGGGCAATCTGACCAGGTTCTGCCTTTCATCCCAACTTAAAAGCCTATTCAATATAGATGTCGTTACGCCTTCATCTCTCAGTACTCTTAAAGCCTCCCTTACCGCATAACCCGCAGCCCTCAAGGCAGTATTCGGATATATCACTACCTTGAAGCCCATCTTCTCAAGATCACTCGCTGGTATTAAAGGTGTTTTACCTCCCTCCACCATATTTACAAGTAAAGGAGCTTTTACTTCACTCGCTATCCTCTTCAATTCATCGATGCTCCTTGGCGACTCTACGAAGATCATATCGGCACCCGCCTTAGCGTAAAGGTTGCCTCGCTCTATCGCATCATCGATACCATACACATCCCTCGCATCGGTCCTCGCTATGATCACAAGATCGTCATCACCTCTCGCTTCTACAGCTGCTCTTATCTTACCTACCATCTCTTCTTTTGATATAACGCTCTTACCTTCAAAGTGTCCACACCGTTTAGGCATCACCTGATCCTCTATATGAATCGCGGCGACACCAGCATCTATAAACTCCCTCACAGTCCTCATCACGTTGATCGCGTTACCATACCCCGTATCTGCATCCGATATCACAGGTACATCTACAGCCCTTGCAATGATCTTAGCTCTATCTACAACTTCATTCATCGTAGTAAGGCCTATATCTGGAAAGCCCAAGGTATTCGCTATACCTGCACCAGTCACGTAAATCGCTTTAAAGCCCAGGCTCTCTATGATCCTTGCCACGAATGCATCGGTAGCGCCAGGTGCGATTATGATCCCAGGCCCTTCAAGGAGCCTTCTTAAATCCTTTGCTTTATTCATACCGATCACTAATCACTTAATATAGGTATATTTATAAAGATTTGTGGTCTGGTCAGATGTAAGGTTAAAACAAAAAAGGATTTATAGAATTCGATTAAAGCTTCAGAATCGTTAAGTTTTTATTCATCGTTATACAACCCATACCTTAAGGTTTTAAGATTGGTCAGTAAAGATCTGGTTGAGAAGATCGCGATCGAATTATTGATGGCTGAAGATAATCGTTCGCCTATAGAACCCATTTCTTCCAGATACCCCGAGCTCACGATCGATGATGCGTATAAAGTCCAGATGAGCATTATAGAGAAAAAGATCCAACGTGGCGATACTATCATCGGTAGGAAGATCGGTTTAGTTTCACGTGCTGCACAAAAGACCTTCGGTATTCATGAGCCGGTCTACGGCCATTTAATGAAGAGTATGGTACTTTTAGAAGGTGAGGTGGTAAAGATGGATAAACTCATACAACCTATGATCGAGGCTGAAATGGCATTTATTTTGGGCAGAGATCTTAAAGGGCCAGTCACCGTTGCTGAAATCTTGGCTTCGACCATAGGTATTCTTCCAGCTATCGAAGTTGTCGATAGTCGAATCAAGGACTGGAAGGTAAAGATACAAGATATGGTAGCAGATAACGTTGCGGGCGCCCATGTGATATTGGGCGGGAGGCTTACAGATATCTATGAAGTCGATTTAAGACATATCGGTTTAGTCTTTGAGAAGAATGGTGAAGTCCTCACCACGGCAGCGGGTGCATCCGTCTTCGGTAATCCAGCCTATGCCGTCACATGGTTGGTGAATAAACTTTCGGAGCATGGTATTACAATGAGGGCTGGTGAAGTCGTAATCTCGGGCTCGCTGATTGGAGCGTGGCCCGTAAAGTCAGGAGATAACTTTAGGGCTACCTTCGATCGGCTCGGCTCTGTGAGTGTGAGATTCTTATAAAATCTTATTAATGGTGCAAAATTTCATAAAATACCTGCAAAATTTCTACCTTTCAAAAATGGTATGGTAAAGAGCTAAAACTCCTACTTTAAAATTTATTAACTTCAATCGAGTAATAGAGGTAAAATGGGGACCATTTCAGAATATTTATCCAATTATGTAGAAGGTATCGATTTTTCCGATATAGATGATGAAGCAATACAGATGGTAAAGCGGTGCATTCTCGACACGCTCGCATGCATCCTGTACGGTTTCTCAAGCCCATCGGCCACGATAACGAGGAGCTTCTCGTTGAAATCTTCAACGAAGGAGGAAGCTACGATCATAGGAGTAAATAAAAGATCGTCCTGTGTCAATGCGATGTTAGCTAATGGAGTAGCATTAAGACAATCGGAGTATATGGATTATTTAGCTATACCGATATCAGATTTTGTCTCATTAATACACCCGAGTGAAACGATTCCAGTAGCGTTAGCGGTATCTGAAAGAGAAAATTCTTCAGGAGAGGATTTTCTACTCTCCGTCTTCATCGGTTATGAGCTCTCTGGAAGGTTCTGTGCTTCTATACGCTCATCAAGCCTATCGGCGAAAGGTTGGCATTTCTCCACGTTGAGCTATTCGATACTGCCGTTGGTAATAGGGAAGCTCTTAAAAATGAACTCAGAGCAACTCACAAATGCTCTAGGGATTTCTGCCTGCCAAGCGACCTTGGGCATAATCGATGCGGAAGGGGAAGAGTACAGCATGGTAAAGAATATCGCATGCCCAATATCGGCCCAGGTCGCCTTTACAGCTACTCTCTTAGCACAAAATGGCTTCACTGGGTCAAAAAGGGTATTTGAAGGGGAGAAGGGATTCATAAAGTCCGTTTTAAGGGAAGAAGTAGAGTTAGATGAGTTATTGAAAGGTAGAAGCAGACCATGGATTTTAGAGACAAGGCTGAAACCTTATCCGGTATGTGGTGCAGCCTTGGGGATTGCGGATGCTACGGTAAATCTGGCTAGAAATTGCCAAATAGATCCTTTAGAAGTAGATAGCATACTGGTGAGGAGTAACAAGAGGAGTGTAAGACATGTGGGCGATCCTGTAAAGAGGTATCCTAAGAATAAAGAGACCGCAGATCATAGCGCACCCTTTATCATAGCTTTGGCACTTCTAGAGGGTGATGTGAAACCTGAGCACTTCAGAGATGATTTATATTCGAATCGAAGGGTACTCGAATTGATCGATAAAGTGAAGTTAGAGATATCTCCTGAACTCGATGACCCAAAGATCTATCCTGCGGCAGAGGTGGAAATCAAGACTAAAGATGGCTCTACATATTCTCACAGAACGTTATACCATAGAGGCCATCCCAAGAATCCTATGACCGATGAAGAAGTAGAGGAAAAGTTCCTCTCGGCCTCTTCAAATATATTGGGAGAGGATAGGGCCAAAGAGGTGGTGAAAGCGGTCTATAGGCTCGATAGAATGGGGAGCATTTCAGAATTTACGGAATTGCTCAGGGTTTAAGTTTAATTACATTGCATATTCAATAAGATAGATTTGCAGAGTCTATCATTCAGAGGAAGTACAAAAGTAAGAATGAAATATCTTCTCAAAGATTTAAATGACGGGAATAAATCGATCCTCTAAACCCTCTTTATTCAACTTACCTACGATAGGTATCTCATACCCGCATTTTATACACCTGTTATGCTCATCCAAATACCAGCCTGTAATATCGAAACCGAATCTTTCTACGACGATCTTACCACAACCTGGACAGTACGTATGCTCGAGTGGATGGCCGGGGATATTGCCCAGATATACAAATCTTAAGCCGACCTCTTTCGCTACTTGATAATGCTTTTCTAGAGTCTCTACAGGTGTCCATGGAAGGTGTATCAATTTGTAATCTGGATGGAATCTGAGGAAGTGTATTGGTGTATCTGGCCCCAAATTTTCATATATCCATTTGGAGAGTTTACGTGCCTCATTCAAATCATCTCCAACCTTGGGCACTACCAGATCGGTAATCTCTATATGGATATTCGTGCTATTCTTAATCTCTAATAGAGTTTGAAATATCGGTTCAGGGCTCGGTACACCAGCATACAAACGGAGGAATTCTGCTTCACCATTTCCTTTAAAATCGACCGTAATGGCATCGAGGAATTCACCCATCATCTTCACCGCATCCGGTGTAGCATAACCATTCGATACGTAAAGGTTGATCAACCCCTCCCTCCTAGCGATTACACCAACATCGTGCGAAAACTCTATCGAGATTATGGGTTCATTGTAGGTATAAGCGATCCCCTGGCAATCGTACCTCTTTGTTAAATCGACGATTTCTTCAGGCTCAATATCCTTACCTTCAACCTTCCTACGTTGGCTAATATCATAATTTAAACAATAATGGCAGAGCCAATTACAGCCAGTGGTGGCTATGGAGAATACCTTCGATCCGGGCATGTAATGGACAAATGGCTTCTTTTCAATAGGGTCTACATGGGCAGTGATGATCTTACCATAAACCATCAGATACAACTTACCATCGATATTCTTTCGAACTCCACAAAAACCGATCTTATCCTTCGGTATATTACAGTATCTTGCACAAGCGGTACACCTTACCCTACCTTCAGCGAGTTGTTTATAGAGTATCGCTTCCTTGCCAATATTACCCATCTGACCTTGATCATTAAATGATGAACAGTCGAACCATATATAATTATATCTAAATCAAATCGCTATGTTATGTTTGTTATATTTGCCTTGCCCATCTTATAGCTTCATTATTAAACTTAATTACAGAAATTCATTAGAAAAATTTTTAACCTATGCTATCCTATTAAAAGACTAAGTGCGGCCACTTGCCTCACGAAGGTCCCAGTCCAGAAGGTCTCTGCTGGCCTCGATGTGTGTGGTTCAAATGTGGAAAACGCGCATTGTTGATACGTGGCAATACCATATGGTGCAGTTGGATCAATGAAAGTTGTATCGGCCCTTCATGCTCCTATGCCCTATGCATAAGGGCAAAGATGCTCCCTCAAAATCGCTGCGGCCTTGTGGTAAAGAGGGTCACTACGGATAAAGTAAGGCCCGAAGATTTTAAGCTAGATATAAAGATCCCAGGTAAGCTCGCGCAACGTATAGGGAGTGATGAAGATTTAGTATAAGAAAAAAGAATTTAATAAATAATAGGGAGAATAAAAGGATAGGTTCGTAGTAATTCGTTTTTCTACACGACCTGAGCAACGGCATGAGTAGGTCTGACTTGAGTTATCCTAATCTTCACGTGATCTCCCTGCTTCGTATTCGGTACGAATATTACATACCCTTGAACTCTAGCCAAACCGTCTCCTCTACGGCTCATCTCAGATATAGTTACCTCTAATTCATCACCCAACTTGACCGGCTTCGGTTTAAAGTACGATCGTGAGAATCGTTGCCGCTCTCTTACCGTTCGCTCTTCCTTCTCATTCAATCTTAAATCTCACCTCCCTTTCGTTCATCGGTCTTTCGATTCGACTCGACTTCATTCCGATGTAGGGGAGCTTAGAACACTCTGCGTTATAAACTTTACCAATTCATAAAATGGTGGGCTTTTCTAAGTATCGATTAAAATCTTTAAACAAGATAAGGGCTTTAAGAGGATGTGGTAAGGTTGGCATCTAACGATATAATTCAAGAGGGCCATCACATTCTTCTATACCTAGATAGAAAGAGGAAGTGGCTCGTTAAGATTATGAAGGATGCGAAGATTCATACACATGTAGGGTATATAACACTCAATTCGCTCATCGGGCAACCTTACGGCTCTTCTGTTGTATCGAGCCTCGGAGTGACTCTGTGGGCCCTAAAGCCCACGATTGAAGATTATGCTTTGAAGGCAGAAAGGAGGACACAGATAGTCTATCCTAAGGATATGGGTATGATCGCGGTCAAAACGGGTGTATCGCCTGGCAGTATAGTCGTTGAAGCTGGGACTGGTAGTGGTGCATTATGCATGTTTCTTGCAAACCTCGTCCGACCGAATGGACATGTGTATTCGTACGAGATAAGAAAAGAATTCCTCGAATTGGCAAGAAAGAATATAGAAAGGGCGGGATTGAGTAAATATGTGACGTTGAAAGAAGCCGATGCGAGAGAGGGTTTAGATGTGGTAGGTGCAGATGTAGCCATTATAGATGTGGGTGATCCATGGTCCCTAGTAAAACCCATGTATAATGCTTTAAAGGGAGGGGGCTCATTGGCCGCAATTTCACCGACGATGAATCAAGTGGAAAAGTTGGTTGAAGAATTGAAAGCTCGCGGCTTCATCGATATCGAAAGTATGGAGGTAATGGTTCGAGGGTTGGAAGCACGTATGGGTATGACGAGGCCCGTCATGAGGATGATCGGTCATACGGCATACCTCACATTTGCGAGAAAGATCCTCACCAAAGAGTGAAAAGGTTAAAAAGTTAAATGCTTTATACAGTAAGCTTGATAAATTTGAATAGGATCGATTTCATCGAAGATCTTGCATTCATCCTCTACCTCACCCCATTGATATTAAATGGCATCTACGGTATTTTATTGTGGCAAAGTGGCTCCCCTCTTATCGATGTATATTTAACGGTGAGTAGAGATCCGTACATCTTCCTAATCGGCCTTTTGATCGTATGCGTGGCGATTCTCATAGAGGTTTATTTAAGCCCGCCCGATAAGAGGGTTGTGAAGCTCGAGGAGAATGTTCGTAGGATGCAACTGTTAGCGATCGTCTGTGTTATACTCGCCCTTTTATCCGCATATGTTGCTTTAGGCCATTTTAACCCTGGAGGTATCGTCGAATTACTCCTCAGAGGGAGGTACCCGTTGATCTACCCTATATTTTTGATCTTCATATCGTACTTGATAAGTCCGAATGTAAGGTTGAGTAAAATATCTCTAAATCAAGCTATAAAGGCATCTGCGATCATCCTAATCTTAGCTTCACCCTTCATCCTCTTCATAGCGTGGCGGAGTAAGATGGCATGGACGATCGTTTACACCTTACCACTTATCATACTCTTCATCGGGCTGATTCTCTTAATTTATGGAATGAGGAAGAGCCATATATAGCCATATATAACCATCAAACATGAAATACTTTTAGGAATTTTATCGAGGGATTTTGTAATCGATCGATAACTATCCACACCTTTACAGATTGGTGTCGATCTTCGCTAAAAAAATATTTTTTTCTTAAAAAATCCGGCACCAAATCCGGCACCAAATCTGACACTAACGTTGAGCTTCACCCTCAGACCTTCTTTTGAAGGGATTTTTAGATGAGTATTCAGCCAAACCTTGCTTTAAAGCTTTAAGAGGGAGGAGTAGACACTCTATCCTCGCTGGGCCCGGGTCTGGTAACTCTAAAGCCTTCATTATATCCTTCTTATTCAATCGCTTTAATTCATCGAGCTTCTTTCCAGAGATCATCTCGGTTAGGACCGATGTGGCAGCTATACTGAGCGCACAACCCCTCCCACTAAATTTAACATCTGTAACACTACCATCGTTAGGGTTTAGCTTAATGTAAAGCTCTACATCATCACCACATAAAGGATTGGACTCTTTGACCTTAACATCGGGATCATCCAATTTACCGAAGTTACGAGGGTTCTTATAATGATCGATTACTTTTTCTCTATAGATGCTCAAATCTTGAACACCTCTTTTATCTTCTTTAAGACCTCGACCATCGTATCGACCTCTTCCTTCGTGTTATATATGTAGAAGCTGGCCCGATTCACAGCGGGTACGTTGAGCCTCTCCATCAATGGTTGGGCACAGAGATGGCCCGACCTTATCGCTATCCCTTCACCATCAAGAAGTGTAGCGACATCGTGAGGATGAATATTATCTATATTGAAGGAGACTACTCCACATCTCTGATTGACATCCATAGGGCCATAGATCCTTAACCCATCTACATCACTCATTCTCTTTAATGCGTAAGATGTGATATCTATCTCATGAGCCCTTACGTTATCCATCCCTATCTTATTTAAATAATCGATCGCGACACCAAATCCTATCACATCCGCAATATTCGATGTTCCAGCCTCAAACTTCCAAGGGAGATCGTTCCATTTCGCATAATCTCGATGCACCTCTTTGATCATATCCCCTCCTCCCTGATATGGCTCCATCTTTTCTAACAGTTCTCTTTTTCCATATAACACACCAACACCCGTAGGCCCTAACATCTTATGGGCTGAGAATGCCAGAAAGTCACAATCCAGATCCTGCACATCGACCGGCATGTGTGGTACGCTCTGTGCACCATCAACAAGTACAGTCACACCATTCTTATGTGCATACTTAACGATTTCTTTGATCGGATTGATCGTCCCCAGTACGTTAGATGCATGGGTGATGGCCAATATCTTCGGATGAGTCTCTAAATACGCCTTCATCTCTTCCTTCTTAAGAAGCCCATCATCAGTTATACCTATATACTTTAGATGGGCCGATTTTTCTCTCGCTAATAGCTGCCATGGCACTATGTTGCTATGGTGCTCCATTTCGGTCAATACTATCGTATCGCCCTTGCTGATATTCGCTCTACCCCAACTGAAAGCGACCAGATTGATCGCTTCCGTAGTATTTCTGACGAATAGGACCTCTTCACGATACTTCGCATTGATGAATTTAGCGATTTTATCTCTGACATTTTCATAGGCCTCGGTAGCCTCTACACCCAGTGTATGTACAGTTCTATGAATATTTGCATTGTAGAGTGAGTAGTACTTTAAAATCGCCTTTATGACCTGTTTAGGCTTTTGTGATGTCGCTGCATTATCAAAGTATATTAGTGGTTTACCGTTGATTCTTCGCCTTAAGATTGGGAAGTCCTTTCTAATCGTCTCTACATCTAATATGCCTTTTCTATACTTCAGTCTCTAAAACCCCCTTTGACTATCTTTGACTTACTACTTTGGTATAATTTAACCTTGATGCCCTTCGAATAAAATGAATTTTCATAGAATTGTTATTATGAATATTAAAATTATCTCAAGTTTTTTAGATTATCTAAGGCTTCATCCATACTCCCAGTCCTATATCCTAAGAGATCCATCGTAACATATTTAAAACCGAGCTCTTTCAACCTTTTATCGATACTCTCCATCAATTCTTCACTAAAGAGTTTCTTACGCTCATCTCTACCCACCTCTATCCTTGCAATTCCATTATGATCTCGAACACGCAACACTCTAACATTCGCAACCTCTTTTATGAATGCCTCAGCTTCGGCTATACGCCTTAACCTTTCATAGGTGATATTCTCTCCGTATGGGATGCGTGATGAAAGGCAAGCATTCGATGGTTTATGCGCATTCGGTAATTTTAGAAAGAGCGCGATCTTTCTAACTTCATCTTTAGTTATACCGACTTCTGCCAATGGGCTACAGATACCTTCTTCATAGAGTGCCATCAAACCCGGGCGGTGAGTCTTTACATCATCTGCATTCGTACCATCCACGATCGTATCCACCCCTTCTCTCATAGCGATCTCTTTCAATTTAGAGATGAGTTCTTTTTTACAATAGTAACAACGGTTTGGTGGGTTCGATACAAAGCACGGATTCTGCAGCTCTTCCGTCTTCAATACTATGTGGCGTATCCCTATAAATTTGGCAATCTTAACCGCATCCTCCAGATCATTCGGATCGTTGATCTCTGAATTTGATGTGACTGCCACCACTTTATCATCTAGGGCTAGCTTTGCTACAGCAGCTACTACAGAGCTATCTACACCACCTGAAAGTGCAACCAAAACTTTGCCCTTCGATTTGAACCACTCGATGAGCCTCTGTAACTTTTGCTCAACAGTATTGTCTAATCTATACATTGGTAATAACTGCGTTATATCCATTTAATAACCTTTCTTCGAAAGCTCCTTTCGAACCTCTTCTCTTACTTCTTCCATCACAATCCTCAATGGTATAGAAGATTCCTTCGAAAGCTTCTTCACATCTTCGTACTCTGGCTTCACTTGGATGATATTCCCGTGAATATCCTTGGACAATTTGACCCTTACCACGTATCTCTTTCCACGAAATTGAATGTCTAGAGGAATAATATCTCTATTGACTATGTGGCGTGTGGCATTTAAAATCCGTACACCGAGCGTACCGGTCTCCATACATAGAATATTGGATAGCCTGACCGCATCGATTTTGTCACCGATAACCCTTATTATGTAGCCTGGACGGTTCTTCTTCGTGAACATCGGAATGAATGAAACATCGTAAGCCCCTTCCTCAAGCAGCCTCTCTACAGTATGGCCCAGAACTTCACCACTTACATCGTCTACATTCGTCTCAAGAATAGATACTTCATCTATGCATGTTGGTTCTGATTCTAAAGCTTTACCTATGACTACTCTGAGTATATTGGGCACTTTCTGAAAGTCTTTTGCACCAGCACCATAACCAATAGCTGAAGGTACCATCATCGGATAGAATGGAACACATTTATCTGTGAGATTGACAAGGATCGATGCTCCAGTGGGAGTGGTCAATTCAGCTTCGACCATCCCGCCCACTATAATGTATCCTTTAGCTCTCAGAATCTCGAGTGTTAAAGGGCTAGGTACAGGAAAGATCCCATGTGCCATGTTGATTATACCGCCTCCTATAGCGATCGGGGTTGAGTACCTTTCATAACCATCGAATAGGCCGAGATCTTCGGCCGCTACCGTAACTCCCACGATATCTGCTACTGTATCTATAGAGCCCAACTCGTGAAGTTGAACATTTATAGGTTCTACATTATGAATCTTCGCCTCTGCTGAAAGTAATGTATCTATAACTGATTCAGAGAATTTTACTGCCCTTTCTGAGAGTGAGAGGGCTTTAACGGTGTTTAAGATCGCTTCTTTAATTTCTTTGCCAGACCTCTCCTCCTTTATCTCATGGACCTTCATATCGAGCTGCTTCCCCCTGAAATTGTGCCTATTCACATCACGAAAATTTACTTCAAGATCCTTTACTCCCTTAAGATAATTTGCAGACGATTTCATCGCATCGATCACCCTTTTTTCATTCGCTCCGAGATCGATGAGGGCTGCTAAAATCATATCACCAGATATACCGCTCACTTGTGGATCGATGACGAGTATATTCAACTCAAAGTATTCTTCAAAATGGAATAAAATAAATTTATTTAATTACCAAGGATACTTTTACGATCGTGCTTCACAACACTCTTGCTCTCTATTAATCTACGCATCGATGTAGAGTATAATTGATGCTTTAAGGGGTTGTGTTGGATCTCTATCAATTCGACTATCGTTCGGTACAACTTCTCAGAATCTCCCTTACCTATCCCTGGACAAGGATACGATCTATCGACATACACATAGTAATCTTCACCTTTGTAATGGAAGAGCGCATCTCTATGTTCAAACCTAGGATCTTTATGAATCATAAATGGCCACATCTTACATGCGAGGGGTTTTATACCTAGTGGTTGTAATGAACAAAGATTACTCGCATTCTGGAATACGCATCTATTATCATTAACCTTTTTGATACAGGGATTTCCTAGATTGTCGATGTAGATGTACTCATAACCGAATCTTTTAGAGATTTTAGCGTAATCGTAAGGTGTGAGGATTATCTTAAATTGTCTACAGCACTCCCCACACATCAGACATGACCAAGACCTGATACTCGTCCAAGGTATGTATCTACGTGAGAGCATCCTTAACCCCAATCTTAATAGTACCAATCTTGGTTTAACCTTTATGTTTACAAAAACAGATAAATCTTAGTAATTTCATAAGATTATGGAATTGATCACGATAATCGGTAGTGGAAGGATCGGCAGTACGGTCGCTACACAAATCGTGGCAGAAGGTTTGGACGATGTTACACTCATAGATATAATTGAAGGTTTACCTAAAGGTGAAGCGCTAGATATAGGACAATTCTCTGCAGCAAGAGGAACTGATGTAAAGGTCAAAGGTTCTAACGATTACAAAGATATGGCAGGATCAGATATTGTAATCGTCAGTGCGGGCTTTCCTAGAAAACCCGGTATGACTCGAATGGATCTACTGAATAAAAATACGGAGATTATTAAGCAGGTATCGAAAGAGATCGCAAAGTATGCACCCAACTCTTTGGTATTGATGATCACCAACCCCCTAGATGTCATGACCTACGTAGCGTTGAAGGTTACAGGCTTTCCTACAAATAGAGTCTTCGGGATGGGAGGGGTTTTAGATTCTTCTAGATTCAGATCGATATTGGCCGAGATGTTGAATATAGCACCATCTAGCATACAGGCCTTAGTAATTGGTGAACATGGCGAATCTATGCTACCCCTCGCCCGATATACATCTGTATGTGGTATACCGATACTAGAAATTTTAGATGAGGGGAAGGTGAAAGAAGCGATCGAGAGGACGAGAAAGATAGCTGCTGAAGTGATAGCATTGAAAGGTGCTACTGTGTATGCGCCGGCTCAGAGTGTAGTTAGGATGGTAGATGCCATCCTGAACGATAGAAAATCGGTATACCCCGTATCGACCTATCTCAATGGTCAATACGGTGTAAATGGAATCTGTATTGGTGTACCAGTTGTACTCGGTAAAGATGGTGTGGAGAGGATCATAGAGTTGAAGTTGAATGATGAAGAGAGATCGATATTTATGAAGGGTGTCGAGACTATAAAGGCCGCTATCTCGAGCATTGGCTTATAACACCCCCTATTTTTTATAATTTCATTTGCTTCTTTTTCATATCGATGGGTGAGTTAATTGAGGGATATACTGGAAAGATTGGTTAAAGGCGAGATTTCATTAGATGAGGCTGAGAAACTCTTAAGGTTAAATGCCATCGAAGAGGTCGGACGTATCGCGAAGATCGATATATCACGTGAAGAAAGAAAGGAAGTTCCTGAGATCATCCTCGCAGAAGGCAAGAGTGTGAATGATACTCTACGCATCGCCGAAGCTTTTGTAGAGAAGAAGGGAAGGGCGATCATCAGTAGAGTCGATGATAAGTTATTTAGGATCGTAAAGAGGAGATTTCGTAACGGTTTTAATGTTACACTAAATCGTGATGCAAGGGTCATAATAATAAAGAAGGAAGGTTATAAGGTGAGAGAGACAGGAGGAAGGGTCGGCATCATCGCAGCTGGCACTGCAGATATCCCCGTAGCTGAAGAGGCTAGGATTATGGCTGAAGAGATGGGTTGTGAAGTTATCACCGAGTACGATGTAGGTGTCGCCGGCATTCATAGATTATTCCCTGCACTTAAAAATATGGCTGAGAAGGATGTAGATGTAATCATCGTAGTGGCTGGTAGAGAAGGTGCATTACCCTCGGTGGTCAGCAGTATGGTGAACGTTCCTGTGATAGCTGTTCCAAGATCGGTTGGCTACGGTTTTGGAGGGCATGGAATCGGTGCATTGATTGCCATGCTCCAATCCTGTTCTTTAGGGTTAGCGGTTGTGAATATAGATGGTGGAACACCTGCTGGTATAATTGCGGCGTTAATATCTAACAGAGTTGCAAAATGGCGAAATAGATAAATAAATAAAAAATTTTTACTGTTGTGATGGTGCTGGTCTTTGAGTAAAGTTATAAATCCTTTAGAAAATGCCTTAAAACAGCTCGAAATTACGGCCGAGATCCTAAAATTAGATCCCGATATTCACGAAAGATTGAAGTATCCGGAGCGTTCTCTAATCGTCTCCATACCGGTTAGAATGGATAATGGGAAGCTCGTAGTGTTCGAAGGATATAGAGTTCAAAACAACAGTGCTCTAGGACCCTATAAAGGCGGTATAAGATTCCATCCAGAAGTCGATTTAGAGACAGATATGGCTCTAGCTCTCG